>NZ_JBWKAI010000024.1:0-35392 GCF_056500955.1 Streptococcus sp. F2 | reverse complement strand
CAGGGTTTCCATTTGCTCAACCCTTGGCTCTGCTTCCTGATGAGCTGCCATCATGCGTTTTAAGGCGCCACGTTGGTCAAAAGCCAGAGCTGAAATGATTCCTCGGTGGCTCACTTTTTCTAAATAAGTTTTTTTACTTGCTGTTATTGTCATGTGTTACCTCTCTTACTTGAAGTTCTTGATAAAGTTTGTCAAAATGAGCCATATTGACATGGCCTGTTTTTGACTCTTGAGCGTTTAACATGCCTAAAACATTGGCTTTCTTCAGGAGTGTTTCATCGTCATCTCCTTCTGCCAAAGCCCAAGCAATTCCTGCCACAGTAGCATCTCCAGAACCGACTGGATTAGCCACCTTAATTTTAGGGAGGCTGACGCGATAAAACCTATTATGATGTTTAGCAAAAGCCCCTTGGGCACCAAGGGAAATGATAATCCATTCTATTCCTTCAAATAAAGGTCTACTTAACAAGGAAACTAAACGTTCCTCATCTAAGGTAATCGATTCCCCTAACAAAGCCTCTAATTCTTCCAAATTGGGTTTAATCACGGTTGGCTTGTCTTTCCCAGCTAACACTGCTTTTAAGGGAGGACCTGAGCAATCTAAAACCACTTTGCGGCCATAAGCTCTCGCCATGGTAATCAAATCCTGATAATAGTTCGCAGCAAGTCCCTTAGGTAAACTGCCTGAAAGGGTCAAAATATCAAATTGTTTAGCAATAATGCTCATGTGATTCAAAAAACCTTCGGCCTCGTCCACATCAATATAAGGTCCCGCTTCCAAGATTTCTGTCTGCATGCCCTCATGCAAGATAGCAATACAGTTTCTCGTTTCCCCTTTGATTTTGAAGAATTGGTTAGAAATGTCCTGTTCTTGTAACTGATGAATGACAAAGTCCCCCAGTTTTCCACCGATAAATCCTGTTGCCACAACAGATTGTCCTACTTCTGCCAGTACTCGTGTGACATTCAAACCTTTCCCACCCGCTGTTTTGCTTACGTGTGCGACACGATTAACCGTGTCTAGAGCCAGACAATCTAAAGGATAGGAAATATCGACAGAAGGGTTTAAGGTAACTGTTAAAATCATCGCTTCTCCCTAATCGTGATACTCGCCACGATCCCATTTTTCTAAGAATTCTGTAAAAAAAGCAGGATCTTCTTGGTTGGCATGATGAGTTTCCAAGTGGGCTATTTTAGCAATTAGCTTCTTATTCTCTTCAGTTTCTTTGTATTCTGCCTTGATAAAAGCGTCTATAATATCACACATAAGAAGTTCACCCGTGATTTTACCACCAAAGCCAATCACATTGGCATTCAATTCCTCCTTGGCATAAAGGGCTGTTGTCATATCTCGAACAAGGGCGGAGCGAATACCTGGTACCTTATTTACCGCATTGTTAATGCCAACTCCAGTCCCACAAATACAAACACCCAAGTCAGCTTGTCCATTAACCACAGCTTCGCCAACTTTTTTCCCAAAAATAGGGTAATGGGTACGAGTATGGTCGTAGGTGCCACAGTCAATAACGTCATAGCCTTTAGATTTCAAAAAATCAGAAACAGCCATTTTTTCGTTGGTGACAATATGGTCACATCCAATCGCAATTTTCATCTCTTTATCCTCCTTTAGGCCATTTTATTGAGCATGTCAACACGAATTTGATGACGACCACCATCGTAGTGGCCAGTCACAAAACCTTTGGCGATATTCTTCGCTAATTCTGGACCTACAATTTCTGCTCCCATGGTAATCATACGGGCATTGTTGTGACCGCGAGTCATGTAAGCAGAGCGTTCATCTGAAACTTCAGCAGCAACCATTCCTTTTAGTTTTGTGGCTACCATAAAGGGACCTGCTCCGTAAGCATCCACCATAATGCCTAAACGACCTTCTGCTTCATTAACGGCTTTAGCCACCGCTAATGTGTTATCAATAAAATCACTGTTAATATCAGTCACGTCAATAATGTCATAGCCTTCTTCTTGAAGAAAACTTTTGATTAATTCTTTTAATGCATTTCCGTGTGCATCTGCACCTAAAATAATAGCCATCGTTTCTCCTTTTCTAATCCAAACCGCTTGCCAATCTACAAAAAGGTAACAGGATTACCTGTCCTTAGGTCAGGATTATTGCCAGCAGTCTTAGTTGTCTTCCATTATTTCTTTCAAGAAAAGCGCTTGCGGGTACCCACAGAGCGCCTTGCCTTACATGAGAAATACTCTTTTCTCTCTAGGGGGATAAGGCAGGAATACCTTAAATGGTTATCTGCTATTCCCAATAGTTTTTTAGTTAGTCACCTAACCTGATTTTATTTCATTGTTTTCGCATACTCAGCGTTACGTGCCTTCATTTGGTTAGCATACCAAGCAAAGAGACCTAGGTAAATGGCCACAAAGATGATTAACGTAATGATTGAGGCAATCTGACCTGTTGTCGCTTGACCAATCACATAACCAAAGATTTTTTCCATTGGTCCTTCGAGAGTCGAATGCGTAATCAAGGAACCAGCACTTGCACCTGCTGGGAAAGCGCCTACTTTTTTAGCCAATTCAGTTGCAAATGGGGCAATCATGGTTCCTGACAAGAGGAATAACGGCAATAAGAGGGAGCCAAAAATGATCATGCGAATCAAACGACCACGTGTGACCACAAGAAGAGCTGGTGTCATCCCCATAGCAATAATTCCCGCCAATGGTAAAATCCCATTGCCAACTTTTGAAAGAAGAACGGCTTCAATCAACATGATCGGGGCAAGAATATTGGCACAGGCCCAGATTTCAGCGCGACCAGCAATGAAAGGCCAGTCCAAACCGATATTGAAACGACGCCCATGCATTCTAGCATTGGCAAAATTGGTAATCCCTTGTGACAAAGGTTCAACAGCTGCAATAAACCATGAGCCTATTAATGAAAAGAGTTCTAAGCAGGCTCCAGCTGTAAAACCGAGTTCAAACCAATGTTTAACTGAGATGACATTAATGTGAGGATCACCCATAATTCCGATAACGAAGCCTAATATCATCCCAATAAAGAATTTTGATCCCCAAAAACCAATTTTTTTATTTAATTTTGCTGCATCAAAGTCATATTTATCTAGCCCCGGAAAGACTTTATCAAAAATCTTATCTAAGACCATAATGATTGGATTCATCATGTAGTTCATATGGGTCGATGTCATCGGTGATTGAGGCCCTGTTCCAAGGAGATCATCAAAGGTGGGTTTCATCAAATCAGAGTTAATGATTTTCAATACCCCAACAAGAATAACAGCCACAGTAGCAATCAAAAGAGACACAAAGACTGGTAAGTGGTTGCGAGCCGCATACCACATAATTAACAAGCCCGTAATGGATAAGTGCCAAATATCAAAAATATCGACGTCAAGGGTGTCTGTTTTTTTCATGACAATCATGACAATATTAACCACCAGCATCACCAGCAAGAAATAAAGGGTATAGGGGGAACCCCAGGTAATTGTTGCAAGCGGTGCCCAGCCCACATCAATAATATTCAAACTGATTCCTGTATTTTTGACAAAGGCCTGTAAAGACTCTGAAAAAGCTCCTGTTAAAATGCCAATAATAGCTCCAATCCCTGTCAAAGCGATGGCTAACTTAATCCCGCCTTCCAGTGCCTTTGTGAATTTAACCCCGAAAATCATGGCTAAACCTGTCATGACAATCAGCATGACCACACCTGATCCTAACTTAATAGGAAATCCCAGAATATTGTTAACAATGTCCAAAAAAGGTTGCATCATCTTGTCTCCTTATGTTTTTATTGACTTATTGCAAATGGTTTTCTTTAATCACGCGCTCCAGCTCCGCAAAAACAGGCTCACTCATGATTGGGATACGATAGAGAATCGGTCCTGCTTCTACTGTGGGAATTGGCATCTCAAATCCCAAGTCAGTTTTTGCAATCGGCGTAAAAATATCATAACGAGAAACTAATTCCTCAGTAATGTCCTTTACCATCACCGCATCACAGTGAACATCGTAACCACGGTCACTCATCTGAGTTTCAATCGCATCTTTAATTTGATGGCTTGAGTTAACACCTGCACCGCAGGCTGCTAGAATTTTAATCATGGTGAAACACTCCTTTTTCTATTAAATAGTTTGAAATAGCTTGTTTATCATCTTTTAGACTGGCTAGATGGCTAAGATTCCCCTTGGTAATAAAGAAGGTAATGAGATTGGATAGAATCGTCGTCTGACCCTCATTTTGACTATTGATAATAAAGAAAAAATCCGTTACGAAACAAGTCTCCTCTGGATTAATCATATGTTGAAAAGCAAGGGGATGACTGTTTTTCACGTAGATGACTTGGTTGACTAAGCAATACTTAGTTTCTGTATGAGGGATAGCTGCATAGAGAATATCCGAGCCGTCTTTCAAATCAATCTTAAGCCCAGTTGGAAAGGAAGCCTCCCGTTCAACCAACGCCTGATAGTAATCTGCCGTTACATAACCTATTTTTGTTAGGTGGCTAGCCACACGGTCAAAAAGCTCTGTTTGGGTCCTTGCATCAGTAACTAAAATATTTGGAAACACACCATACCGCCTTCCTATGATTTGTTTTACTTTTATTGTTACCCATCATCTTTAAACAATTGGTAACCGTTTACAAAATCTATTATAGTATATAAACAAACATAAATCAACATTTTTTTCGAAATATATTATATTTTTGTTTGTTTTTGTTTTATTTATTTTATTTTATTGAAATCTAATCGTTTGTATGCTATGATAATCCTAATCAAATACATCGGAAAGGAGGTCTTTAAGTGTTAAAAAGAGAGAGGCTTCTAACAATACTTGAACAGGTCAATGAAAGAGGTATTATCACTGTTAATGATATTATCGAGACCTTAAACGTCTCTGATATGACCGTGCGCAGAGATTTAGACGAATTGGAAAAAGCAGGAAAATTAATCCGTATCCATGGCGGCGCTCAAAGCATTACCATGCCTAATAAAAAAGAACGGTCAAATTCTGAAAAACAAACCGTTCAAACAAAAGAAAAACGTGAATTGGCTTCCTATGCTACTCAATTAGTTAACGATGGCGAAACTATCTTTATTGGACCAGGAACAACTCTAGAATTTTTTGCTGAACAACTGAAAAACCGGAAAATTCGTATTGTGACCAACAGCCTACCTGTTTTCACTATTCTCCAAGACAGTGAAACCGTTGATCTTATCCTTATTGGCGGGGAGTATCGCTCTATTACAGGTGCCTTTGTCGGCTCACTAGCAAGTCAAAATATTACCTCCTTAAAATTCGCTAAGGCTTTTATTAGCTGTAATGGGATTTACAAAAACGACGTCGCTACTTACAGTGAAACCGAAGGAGAGATTCAAAAACTAGCCTTCAACAACTCTATCGAAAAATACCTCTTGGTAGACAATCAAAAATTCAATGCCTATGACTTTTTCGTTTTCTACCATCTCGATAACATTGATGCAGTTGTTACGGATTCTCAAATAACTGAGGAAGTCATTGAACGTTATAGTCAGTTCACCCAATTATTAGTAGCCCACGAAAACAAGGAGTAAACGTTTCATCAAGAATGGACAGCCTGTCAGCGCATCGTCCCTCGGCACCTTCTGGCAAAAGTGATTTGCTTCCAGAGAGGTGTTTTTATTTTGCTCGGAACACACCTGCTAACGTCAGAGTCTTTATTAGCGACCATAAAAAAGAGGCCCAGTTTAAACTGGAACCTCTTTTGAGATGAAGTAAGGCTACCAAAATAACCTAAGATGATTGATGTAATTCAAATTTGGTATCCTTCAAAGCACGCTTGAGTAGGAACGTTAAAGGACGTCCTGTCACCTTAGCCTGTCCTTTTTCCAAATTTACCTGGACCGATTGCACACCGGGGACAGCTGATAATTTTTCAGTAACCGTTCTTGCACAACCGTCACACGTCATTCCTGTAACCTGATAATGTTTTTCCATTTCGTTTTCTCCTTCAAATGGTTTTTCCTTTTAATCGCAATGCATTCAAAACAACTGATACTGAACTAAAACTCATGGCAAAACCTGCTAACATCGGGTTCAATAATGGGCCTCCAAAAAGATGAAGTAAGCCCATGGCCACTGGAATCATGAGGACATTGTATATGAATGCCCAAAATAAATTTTCCTTGACAATCCTCATAGTCGCTCGACTCAATGACATAGCTTTCACCAAATCCAGCATATCAGGCCTCATCAGAATCACATCCGCCGATTCAATCGCAATATCTGTCCCCGACCCCATAGCTATCCCGATGTCTGCTACGGCCAATGCCGGAGCATCATTAATACCATCACCTACCATAGCAACTTTTTTCCCTTGAGATTGGAGGTTTGTTATCACGCTTGCTTTTTGATCAGGTAAGACTTGACTAATCACATCTGTAATCCCCACTTGAGAGGCAATAGCCTTAGCGGTAGCATCGTGGTCACCTGTTAGCATGATCGTGTGAATCCCCAGTTGCTGCAAAGCTTGGACGGTAGCTTGACTATCTTCTTTGACAGCGTCAGCAATACTGAAAAGAGCTCTTAGCTGCCCCTCTTTAGCATAATATACAAGGGTTTGACCTTTTCCTGAAGCCTTAGCACAAACTGACTGAACACAAGATAAATCGATACCAAGGGTTGCCATTAAAGCAGCATTTCCAATCGCCAAACGACGCCCTTCAAGCTGACCGGTGACTCCTAGGCCGGTTAAAGACTCAAACTGTTCCACTGGTAGACTATCGTAACCAGCTTCCTGAGCAGCACGGACAATAGCCTCCCCTAAGGGGTGTTGAGAATAGGCCTCCAAGGAAGCAGCTTCTTGCAAGATAAGGTGATCATCTCCCGAAAAAGTTAGGAGGTTTTGAAGACTTGGTTTCCCCTCCGTAATCGTCCCCGTTTTATCAAAAACAACCGTATCTACCTGATGGGCTTGTTCTAAGATGTCACCACCTTTAAAAAGAATACCATTTTCAGCTGCACACCCTGTTCCAACCATAATCGCTGTCGGCGTTGCTAAACCAAGCGCACAAGGGCAAGCGATGACTAGAACAGCGATGGCTGTTGTCAAACTAAAACGAAGGCTTTCCTGCATGAATACCAACCAAAACACCCCTGTTAACAGAGCTAATACCAAAACTACCGGAACAAAGACACCTGAGACCCTATCAGCAATAGCTGCAATAGGTGCTTTATTTTCTTGAGCATTCTCAACTAGTTGGATAATTTGTGCTAACAAGGTATCGTTTCCAAGCTTATCCGGTTTAATCGTGAGGGCGCCTTGCCCATTCAAACTGCCCGCAAAGACATTATCTTTTTCTCCCTTTTCAACAGGCAAACTTTCCCCGGTTAAAAAGGATTCATCCAAACTGCTATGTCCTTCCACGATAATACCGTCAATAGAAACTTTTTCACCTGGTTGAACCAGGACAAGGTCATCATAGCCAACCTCTTCTAACGGCAACAATTGCCATTGGCTATTTCTCCATACCCTCACATCAGTCGCCTTCAAGGATAAGAGCTTTTGAATAGCTTGGGAAGTACGGCCTTTAGAACGACTTTCAAAATACTTTCCTAGCCCAATGAGTGTCAAAATCACTACCACCGATTCAAAATAAAGGGAGTGCACAAAGTGCGCCCGGCCCAGACTGATTTCAACCACTCCATAAAGACTATAAGCAAAAGCAAAGCTGGTTGCTAAAGCTACCAAGGAGTCCATATTAGGATGTCCCTTAAACAAAGCTTTAAACCCATTATGGTAATAATGACGATTTAATACTAAGACTGGAATCGTCAAGAGTAGCTGACTAAAGCTGTAAACGAAAGGATAGCGATCTGGTTGCAGAAATGGAGGAAGCCATAAGCCCACCATGTGACCCATAGCTAGGTATAATATAGGAATGGTGAATAGGGCAGACCACAAGACCTGAGACCAAATAACCTTTAGGTCTTCGTCACGACGACCTGTTTGCATGTGTTTTGCATGTTCATCAAAGACTTGTGCACCATAACCAGCATCTCTTACCGCTTGAATAACTTTGGCCGTTTCTAAATCGTCATCTTGATAAGTAACCGTGAGCTTCTCAGTCGCTAAATTCACAACGGCCTGTTCTACTTCAGGCAATTGATTGACCGTTTTTTCAATTGTTAGAGCACAAGAGGCACAACTCATTCCCTCCACTAAAAATATCTCTTTAGCCATTAATACGTCTCCTTTTTCTGACAGTGGCACTGCCCAGGCAGGCAATTACACGGCACCTCAAGAACTGCATGTTCTTTTTTGACTTCTAGTAGCTCTTGGAATGCCTCGATTTCCTCCAAGGTCATCGGTAAGTCATAAAACCGTTCAAGAAGTAGACGCGCGTGTTGCCGCTGACAAATACCGTCTAAAACAGTCGCTAGTGCTTCTTTTTGTAGCAAAGTCTCATCCAGAAGAGCTTGATAAATATAGGCCCTACCTTCCCGGTAAGTTCCCAAAGCCTTTTTTTCCACCAAACGCCCAATCAAGGTTTTAATAGTAGAATCTGACCATTGATATTTTTTCCTTAAAATAGTAATAATATCGCTACTTTTAATATCACCACTGGCCCACACCACACGCATGACTTCCCATTCGGCAGCTGATATCTGTTGCATAACGTCACCTTCATCCAAAATTTATTTACATTTGTAAATTAATTATAGCGGATTTAACTACATTTGTAAATAAATAACTTTTCTCATTTTTCTATCCTTATATTGACAAATGAATCGTTTTTATTATAATATTATTGCAATAAAAATAACATTTACATTAAGGAGATGCCTTTGAAACATCCTATTCGAAAAACACTTGTCACCTTAGGTCTATTACTGACCTTATGCCTGCCGACTCCAGTTGCAGCTAGTTCTCGTTCTTGGAAGAGCTGGTTTATCGAGCAATATTTCTGGCTAAAACGAGACAAAAGCTACTATGCTGAACAAGATGATACCAGTTTTCAAACCTATCTCAATGCTTGCCAAGAACAATCAGATAAGCCTTATGTGCTCGACCCTACTACCGTAAATGGTCCCCTTGTCCAAGAAAACTTATTTGACATGCAAGTGTACTCTTGGAATAGTAACGGAAAACCTGACCAAAAAACCATCTTTTATTTAGCAGGTGGATCCTACCTCAATAACCCAACATCTTATCACATCAGTATGCTCAAGACGCTCTCAACTAGCCTTGACGCAAAAATTGTTTTACCGATTTACCCTAAAGCACCACGCTACACTTATGATTATACCATGCCAAGATTGGTTAATCTTTACAAGCATTCTCAACAGCAACATTCCCAGCTTTTCTTGATGGGAGACTCAGCTGGTGGCGGACTTGCTCTAGGATTGGCTCATGCCTTGAATATTGAATCTATTCCTCAACCTAAACAGATTATTCTACTTTCCCCATGGCTAGATGTGACCATGTCACATGCAGAAATCCCAAATTATGAAGATGCTGATCCCATTTTATCAGCTTGGGGACTAAAACGTGTGGGTGAAAAGTGGGCTAAATCTGCCGATAACACTAACCATATCTATGTCAGCCCTAAAAATGGTCCTGTTGACAAATTAGCACCAATCACCCTGTTCACTGGCACACGTGAGATTTTCTATCCAGATATTCGTGATTATGCCGCAACATTACGGGCAGCTAACCATCAACTAACCTTCATCGCCCAAGAAGGCATGAACCATGTTTACCCGATTTATCCTATTGAAGAGGCAAAAACAGCTCAATACCAAATCATTGATGCCATCAATAAAACCCCTTAATGAGAGGAATAATTCCTACCTGCCACCAGTTAATCTGGTGGTTTTTTGTAGTTTGCACCACAAAATAACAATTAAAAAGAGCCCTATCATAATGATAAGGCTCTTTCCGTCATAACATCCGCACCGCAATACTTAGGATTTGTTGTCAAGATCTCGTAAGAGTTGATCAATTTTATTGCCATAGGCGATGGAATTGTCTTTTTCAAACACCAAATCTGGAATTTTGTACATGGTCAATTGTTTACCAAGTTCACGTTTAATCGTTCCAGTAGCTTTTTCAAGCCCTGTTTGTGCTTTTTGATTATCAGATGCCAAGTCACTCATAATGGTGTAATAAACTTTAGCAAGTGACAAATCACCCTGCATTTGAACTTCTGTAATAGTTACTCCCTGAACACGTGGATCACGCACTTTTTTCTGAAGAATATCATTTACTTCCCGCTTAATTTCCATCCCAACACGGTCAATACGATGATTAGCCATAGCCATTTCCTTTCCACATTTTTAAAACAAAAGCTAGGCTGAAAGCCCAGCTTATGACATTGCTACCTGTTTTGATAACGACAATTAAAGGGAATCTGAGAATTCCACGACGAGACTGGAAGGAATATCCCAAGTAGCTCGTCTGGTAGAACAAGTCATTATTTCCGACAGAGGAAAAAGTTACATCTCAGACCTTCTTAACCCTTATTTTCTCACAATTTCTTCCATAACATAAGCTTCAATGGTATCATCAACTTTTAGGTCATTAAAGTTTTCAATCATCAAACCACCTTCTTGAGCATTACCGACTTCTTTGACATCGTCTTTGTAATGTTTCAAGCTGGCAAGTTTACCATCAAAAATAACGACACTATCACGGATAACACGAACACTTGAATCACGTGTCACCTTACCGTTGATTACCATAAAGCCACCAATTGTTCCCACTTTAGAAACTTTGAAGGTTTCACGAATAATAGCTTCACCAAGAACTTTTTCTTGGTAAACAGGGTCAAGTTTCCCTTTCATCGCTTCTTCCACTTCTTCAATGACTTTATAAATAATACTGTGAAGACGAATTTCCACATCATCCGTATCCGCTTGTTGACGAGCTTGTGGAGTAGGACGAACATTGAAACCAATAATAACAGCATTTGACGCCTCAGCAAGGGTCACATCGGATTCGTTGATAGCACCTACAGCAGAGTGAACGACATTCACACGAACACCTTCCACATCAATCTTCACAAGAGATGCTGCGAGGGCCTCAACAGAACCTTGAACATCTGCTTTGATGATGACATTAACAGTCTTAATCTCGCCTGCTTTAAGGGTATCAAAGAGGTTATCAAGACTAACACGTTGCGTGTTTTGACGCTGTTTGAGGAGGGCACGTTTTGAACGCTCTTCACCAGCTGCACGCGCAGCTTTTTCATCAGCGTAAACAGCAAAGTGATCACCAGCCATCGGTGTTTCATTCAAACCAGTAATAGAAACTGGTGTTGATGGTTCTGCAGATTTAACACGACGACCGAGGTCATTTACCATAGCGCGGACACGACCAAAGGTATTACCAACAACGATTGGGTCTTGAACATGAAGAGTTCCTTGTTGAACAAGAAGCGTAGCAATAGCACCTTTACCTTTATCCAAACGTGCTTCGATAACAGTACCAATTGCACGAACGGTTGGATCAGCTTTAAGTTCTTCCACTTCAGCTACTAAAAGGACAGTCTCTAACAACTCATCGATGTTTTTATTGAATTTAGCGGAAATTTCCACAAATTCACTGTCACCGCCCCAAGCAGTGGAGATAATGCCATATTCTGCCAATTCTGCAATGACACGTTCTGGATTAGCACCTGGTTTATCAATCTTGTTGATAGCAACAATGATTGGAACACCAGCAGCTTTTGAGTGATTGATTGCTTCAATCGTTTGTGGCATAACACCATCATCAGCAGCAACAATCAAAATCGTGATATCGGTAACTGAAGCACCACGTGCACGCATACTTGTAAAGGCCGCGTGTCCAGGAGTATCCAAGAAAGTGATTTTCTTACCAGCTTCTTCAATCTGGTAGGCACCAATATGCTGAGTGATTCCTCCAGCTTCTCCCGTTGCTACACGCGAATTACGCAAGGTATCAAGTAAGGTTGTTTTACCATGGTCAACGTGTCCCATGATGGTTACAACTGGTGCACGTTCCACAATGTTATCAGGATTGAGATAGCTTTCATCTTCAAAGAAACGTTCGATGTCCGCATCATCAACTTCTACTTTAGCCTTAGCTTCAATACCATAATCTACCATCAATAATTCGATAGTGTCACCATCTAAAGATTGGTTTTGAGTTGCCATAACACCCATCATGAATAATTTTTTAACAATTTCAGCGGGTTCACGTTTGATACGTTTTGCGATTTCGGCAACAGTCATGCCTTCCGTGTATTCAAATTCTTTTGGCAATTCATGGAATTTACGCTCGGTTACTGGTTTTGGAGCAGTATTGGTATTCTTAGTATTTTTGCCTTTTTTGGTCTTCTTGTTTTTGTTCCAGTTACTATTCTTTTGATTTCTCACTTGGTTTTGACTATTCCAACTCTTCTTATTTTTCTTTTGTCCCTCTTCTGAATGGTGATCCATGTCACGATTCTTTTCAGGACGGGTTTGTTTTTTACGACGGTTATCTGATGGCTTTGTGACAGCTGCTACTGGAGCAGCCATTGCAACCACAGGTTCAGCAGTTTTCGCTGTCGCCTCGCGACGATTATTTTCTTCAGCCTGTGCTTGAAGAGCTGCTTCCTTAGCTTCTTGTCTGGCAACTTGAGCTAAGCGTTTAGCTTCTTCTTGTTCGCGGAAGCGGGATTCGCTCTGGCGAGAATATTCTGCATTCTGCTCAGCCTTTAAGGCAGCTGCACGGGCTTTAAAATCAATTCTAGGTCCACTTGGTTGAGCCTGTTCTTGACGTCTGTTATCAGCAAAGCGATCATTTTGACGATTCCCATTTGTAAAGGAACGGTTACGGTCACGATTGCCAGTCTGCTGACGGTTATCGTTGCGATTGCTTCCATTTGATGGTCTCTGATCAAATCGTCTATCTTTTGATTGACCTTGCGAGCGATGACCACGGCGGTCTTCGGAACGATTTGTGCCTCCTGCTTGCCGACGCGCAGCTTGTTCTTTCGCCCGCGCTTCTCTCTCCGCTTTAAAATTACGGCTCTTTGGTTTAGTAACCGCAGGTTTTTCGGCTACCTCAGTCACTGCCTGCTTTTGTGTTGTTGCTACTGATTGGACAATGTCTTTAGGCTTATCTGATTGAGAAGGCTCAGACGCGTTAATCGTTGCAGGTTTGACAGGCTTTGTAATGGATTGAGATGTCTTTGCGATAGGTTTAGAGGCTTTTGAAAAACTTGAGACAATCTTTTTAGCATCCGCTTCTTCGACACTTGAGGCATGACTTTTCACGTCCAACCCTAAAGATTTGGCCTGTTCTACCACTTCTTTACTACTTTTACCAATTTCCTTGGCAATTTCATGTAATCTTTTCTTTGACAATTTGTGTCCTCCTATTCGTCTATTCCATAAGAGTCCTCATTTTCTTTGAAAATCCAGCATCTGCAATGGCAACAACCTTCCTCGGCTTACCTAATGCAGCACTTAATTCCAGTGCACTAAACACTGTGGAGACTTCTACACTATAATAATTACTTTTATCTGTTACTTTTTTTGTCACATTGGGGCCAGCATCATTGGCTAGAAAAACCAGTGCTACTTGGTGACTTTGAATGGCTTTCACCACCAATTCTTCGCCAGAAATCACTTTTCCAGCCCTTTGAGCTAGACCAATGAGATTAGATAATCTTTCTAAATTAGTCAAGACCTAACTCTCTTCTTTTGACTTTGTGATCAACATAAGCAATCAAGTCATCGTAAAAACTTTCTGGAATATCCATTGAAAAACTACGATTAAAAACTTGTTTTTTCTTGGCCATTAAGGCCTCTTGATTGTCTAATTTGATATAGGCACCACGACCATTTTGTTTACCAGTTGGATCAATGAAAACTTGACCATCCTTTGTTTTGACTATCCTTAGGAGATCTCGCTTGTCAATGATTTCACCAGAAACAAGTGATTTTCGTAAAGGTATTTTTTTGACTTTAGACATCAAACACCTCTTTTCTTATACTTCCTCGTTAGCGGCACTATCGTCAGCAACTGATTCTTCCATCGCCATCGCTGCTTCTTTTTCAGCCTCAAGTCGGTCATAGTCACTAGCTGATTTAATATCGATACGGTAACCAGTCAAATGTGCCGCTAGACGAACGTTTTGCCCACGACGACCAATGGCTAATGACAATTTGCTATCTGGGACAACAACTGTCGCACGTTTAAGGTCATCATCATCAAAGAGAACCATGTCCACTTCAGCTGGTGCAATGGCGTTATAGATAAATTCTGCTGGATCATCTACCCATTGAATCACGTCAATGTTTTCTTCGACTGGAATCTCAAGACCTGTCTTAGCGTCCAAACGTTTAGGATGGAATTTGCTAATGACTTTTTTGATATTGCTTCCGCCACGTCCAACAATGGTTCCGATAGCATCGACATTCGGGTTATGACTGCGAACAGCAACCTTTGTACGATCTCCTGCTTCACGAGAAACACTCATGATTTCAACAGTTCCATCGAATACTTCAGGAATTTCTTGCTCCATAATCCGTTTGATAAATTCAGGATGGCTACGACTAACAAAAACGTTAACCCCTTTAGGATTATTTTCAACCTTGTAAACATAAACCTCGATACGGTCATGTGATTTGAAAGTTTCTCCTGGAATTTGATCCTGGTGTGATAATTGTGCTTCAAGTGACCCTAAGTTAACATAGATAAAACGTTGGTCAAAACGTTCAACTGTACCTGTCATGATTTCACCTTCATGCTCTTTGTACTCGTTGAAAGTAACTTCCCGCATTTGGCGACGCATTTTTTCCATAATAGTTTGTTTAGCTGATTGAGCAGCAACACGCCCAAATTCATTAACAGATTCCTCAAAACGAATCTTATCCCCTAATTCATAGGCAGAACTGATCGCAAGAGCATCTTTTAAACTAATTTCAAGACGGCTGTCAAAAACTTCTTCAACAACCTCACGAACCGTGAACACTTGAAAATCAGCGGTTTTTTCATTAAATTCAATAACACATGATTCTGCCTGACCATAGCGACGTTTATAGGCTGACTTTAGTGATTCTGTGACTGCATCAATAATATCTGCCTTATCAATGTGTTTTTCTTCTTCCAAAATGCGGAAGGCTTCTAGCATTTCTTTGCTCATAATGTTATCTACCTTGCTTCTAAAGCTTGGCAAAAATCCTTTCTTAAAGTAATACATCCACGGGCCCTCAGGGCTCAGTTAGTTTCGTTCCATTTGAATTGGTTGCTAGCCATTGGGTATCCGGCTAATCTTGACTCAATAACTATAGTTTAACAGCTAAACGAGCTTTAGCAACTGTTTGGTAAGGAATGTCTACAGTCTTATGGCGAGTCTTGTCAAGGTAATCAATCGTCAATGTCTCACCATCAAAAGCAAGTAAATCACCTTGAAAAACTTTAACCTTGTCAATTGCTTTATAGAGGCTCACATTAACATAAGAACCTACTGCTGCTTTTAAACTCTCAACAGTTTTCAAAGGACGTTCTAAGCCAGGACTCGATACCTCTAACATATATTGATCCGGAAAAGGGTCTGGTGTAATGGTGTCTAGCAAGGGGCTAATAATATCCGTTAAATCAGAGGTGTCCTCTACCGTGATACCGCCTTCTTTATCAACCAAAATGCTAAGGACATAGTCACTCCCCATTTTTTCATACTCAACGTCTACTAATTCATAGGGTGCCTTAATCTCAGGCGCTACCGTCTTGGTCACGATATCAATAATAGATGTGTTTGCTATTTTGATTACCTCCTATACTTTCTAATGGTCATTAGGCCAAAGGCCTCTTCAAATTCAACTCAATACAAAAGTGGCGAGAGACTTCTCACCACCTTTCTGTATTATTTAAAGCTATTATACCACAATAAAAAAGGAATGCAAGAAAATATGTTCCTTTCCTCATAAGCAGGCCTTATCACGTTCAGCTTTAAGGTCTATTGTCACCTTTTAGTGGGACAGGCAAACCATATCCCTCGTCACACAAATCGATACCGTTGTTATAACAAATACCCAAGTTCTCACGGGTATTTGTTTGATATCAAAAGATGGGCAAAAAACCTAAAACCATTCATCTATCAATGGCATATAAGGAGAGGAGGGGATTCGAACCCCCGAGCCCCGTTAAGGACTACACGCTTTCCAAGCGTGCGCACTCGGCCACTATGCGACCTCTCCATAGATAAAGAAATTGATGGAAACACCAACCTCTTTAGTTTATCATGTTTTACTGAAAAATACTACTAGAATTTTGCTTCAACACGGTAAATCACTTGACCCTTACTCGAAAACTTTTCTTCGTATTCGGTCATCACGTTGTTTTCAAAGTCACTCGCATGCAAGTCAAGCCAAACCTGTTTCAAAGTCATGCCGTATTGGGAGAAGCTCGCTAAACTGTATTCAAACAATCCACGATTATCTGTTTTAAAATGAATTTCCCCATTTTCAGGTAGGATACGCTTGTAAGTGTCTAAAAAGTCTTTATAAGTCAAGCGACGTTTCTCATGCTTGGTCTTTGGCCATGGATCTGAGAAGTTCAGATACATCATGTCCACTTCACCATCCTCAAAATAATTAGTTAAACTTGATCCATCCACTCGCAAAAGTTTGACATTGGGGGCTTCTGAGGCTATTACCTTATCCAAGGCATAGCTTAGGACAGATAACTGGATGTCAATACCAATATAGTTAATATCAGGATTTTTCAAAGCCATTCCTGTAATGAAACCACCTTTTCCTGATCCAACCTCGATATGGATAGGATTAGCGTTTCCAAAGACGTCGTGCCAACGGCCCTTGGCATCTTCTGGATTTAAAATCACATAGCGTGGGTTATTAGCTAAGTGCTCTTCGGCACCTTTCCGTTTTCTAACTCGCATTATTTCTTTCTAAACATTTCTCTAAATTTTCGCAGGGCATAAATCTCCTGATTCACATGCTCCATATCACGCTTGTCAAAACATTTTAGGATTTGTGTCAGGTAAGAAAATTGACCATACCAAATGATTTTTTGCATGACCTTGTCATTATTTTTATAGCCATAATAAGATAACCATTCTGCCCAGCGAGACCTTGGAATATAATGGCTCAACAAGTAGGCAACATCATACATCCGATCAGTCAGCCGAACAGAATCCCAGTCCACCAGAAAAATCATGCCACTGGTGGTAATTACCCAGTTGCTATGTTTGATATCTCCGTGAACAATGGTTGCTACTTCTGAACGAAATTCTGGCAAACTACGTTTAAGCTCTTTAACGATAGCTTGCAAGTAGGAATTCTGTTGAATTTGCAAAGGTGCATTTTGCTCAAAATCAACCAATAAATCATAAGGATTTTCGATTTTATAGTTAAGTTGGAGTAATTGATTAACCAGCTTTTTAGATTTATGGAGGCGTAGCAAAATATGAACAATTTGTTTACTGTTCATGTCTTCCTTAGTTAAGGTGCGACCATCAAGCCATTCCTGGGCGCTCATCATGTCTCCATTACCCATGCGTTTGGCCCAAAGCAATTGTGGAGCAATCTGTTCTTTGGCTAAGGCAGGTAGGATAGGTGTTGTGTTTAATTTAATGAAGACACATTCTCCATTTGGATAAGTGCCCTTATAGGCTTTGCCACTCTTTCCCCGCAAGGGAGTCAAAGCAAGATCTTGTTCTGTCGTTGTCACCTTATCACCCCTCCTTTTCTATCTTTTCTAATCGTTTATTCCTATTTTACTTGTTTTAGACTACTTAGTCAATTATCTTCTTCAACTTATAAGGGAGGTAGAAAAGTGTAATGACTCCCATGACCACTACTAAAATAAGGGCTTTTTCTAAAGAATGGCAGAGCAGGAGGTTGATAACTAATATCAGACAACTTAATCCTCTCAAAAAAGTCAATAGGTTCGCCCGCTTCCCTTGATGATTCTCTGGATAAAGACTAGTCATGTAGTGGTAATCGTAATGGTGGTAAAGAGACAACAATTGAAAAAGAATCAAATAATTAAAGACCAAGGCTAAAGCCACTGATAGGTAAGCGTTAGAAATAAACAGCAAGGCTAGGGAACTCAATAATAATAAGCGTAAAAAGAGTCCTAAATAGTCTGAACTTCGTAAAAAAGCTTTTAAATAGAGCGTTAGCCAGAGGTGCTTACTATTTTCTTTTACCAATTTTAGAAGAGGATTTAAATAAAATCTTTTCTTAACCTTTGTGGAAATTCCCTTAACATTTGTGAAAAGAGAATAAAACTTTAAGATAGCCTGTTTACGATTACTCTCAAAAGCAATGGCTTTTTCCCAATCCAGTCCATCTTTCTTTAAAAATTGTCTTACTTTATACCCCAAAAGGAGTCGTTTAAGAGCTAGTAATCCCAAAAGCAAAAGAGCAAAAGTAAATAGGGAGAAGCCTAGGCGATTGAAGATCGGATATAAAAAGATGAGGATAGCTGTCTGTAAACAGCCCCAAATCACAAGAGCAGAGCGCTCAGCTTGTTTAATATGAGCAACCACAGCTTCTTCTTTCGGAAGTAGAAAATGGTGATCAGGCTCTTCTAAATAAGTTGCCACCGAGCCCAAGTGAAGCAATAACAGCATCCCCACCATTAGAAAGAGCCATATAGGCCAATGGTTACTAGGAAAATGCTTCAATAACTGGCTGTATTGCACCAAGCAAAAACCAAACAAAAACATCAGGACCAAGACAAAATGGTCATTAAAGACATAGCGCAGGTATTTGCTTTGTTGTTTTTGAAAGTCTAGACGGCGTTTCAGAAATAATGCTTTCATGCTTAGCCCTCTTTTGTCAATGCCAGGTAAATATCGTTAAGGCTAGCAGAACCATCACCAAACGCATCCTGCAAGTCAGCAAGCGTTCCCTGAGCCCGTACTTGACCATGATGCAGAATGACAAAACGATCACACATTTTCTCAGCAGAGTCAAGCACATGAGTACTCATTAAAATCGATTTGCCTTTGGCTTTTTCAACCTCCAAAGTCTGAATCAAGTCTGAGATAGCCAACGGGTCTAATCCTAAAAATGGCTCGTCAAGGATAAACAGACTCGGATCAATCACAAAAGCACAGATAATCATGACTTTTTGCTTCATGCCTTTTGAAAAATGAACAGGAAACCAATCTAATTTATCAGCTAAGCGGAACATCTTTAAAAACGGTTCTGCTCGTTTTTGTGCCAATTCCACGTCAATATCATAGGCCATAGCCACAGTATTAATATGCTCTGCCAAAGTTAATTCTTCATAGAGGCTAGGTGTCTCTGGGATAAATCCAATTTTCTTACGATAGGCAGCTGGATCTGCAGCCAAGGTTAGTCCATCAATCGAGATTTCTCCCTGATAAGGTTTTAAAAAACCAATAATTTCATTGATAGTTGTTGATTTTCCAGCTCCATTTAAGCCTATCAACCCAACTAATTCACCATTGCCAACAGAAAATGAGACCTCTTTTAAAACGGGAATATTGAGGTAACCCCCCGTTAGATTTTCAATGTTTAACATATAAATTCTTTCTAGTTTTTGATATACTTATAGTACATTATAACAAATTCAACTAGAGAAGGTGATATAAAATGGAAAATTGTATTTTTTGTAGCATCGTTCAAGGAGACATTCCTTCCTCCAAAGTTTACGAAGATGAGCAGGTCCTTGCCTTCTTGGATATTTCACAAACCACATCTGGTCACACCTTGGTTATTCCTAAAAAACATGTCCGAAATATGCTGGATATGGATGCTGAAACGGCGAGTCAGACTTTCGCTCGCATTCCTAAAATTGCTCGCGCTGTCCAAAAAGCAACAGGTGCTCCTGCCATGAATATCATTAACAACAATGAACCTCTTGCAGGACAAACGGTGTTTCATGCTCATGTCCACTTAGTTCCTCGTTATCATGAAGAAGATGGTATCTCAATCCAGTACACTACTCATGAACCTGATTTCCCAGCCTTGGCAAAATTAGCAGAGCAAATTAGCCAGGAGGTGACATCATGAAAACCAAAACCTTCCTAGCATTAGGACTTCTAGCTTTTGCAGCTTACAAAGGTTACCAGAAACGAGACCTTATTAAGGAAACTGTAACAGCAGGCTTAGATGCCAAAGAAGCTATCCAGTTTGATTTAGATAAAATCAAAGGTGACTTGGCCCTTATTCAAGATCAAAGCCGTCATATTCAAGACATGGGACAAGATTTGACTTACAAGTGGCGAGTTTTCAATCAAGAAACACAGGCGCACTTGTCTGAAATACAAACTCGACTTGCCAAATACCAAGACAAAACAAACACTAACTCTGACATTCCCTCTCAATCGGATATCTAACAAGTACCAACACGTGTGCATCATATTTAGACTTAGATAGACAAAAACAACCAACTGAGTATTCTCAAAAATAGAATGCTAAGCTGGTTGTTTTTGTTTCTTTATTTTGTGACAGAATCTAGCCATCAACTCTTCCAAAAATACATACAATCTAGCCTTAAGGAAGAGAGGTGGTTGTACCGGCAGAACCTCCATCAGAAGTACTATCACTAATTACTGGAACTTCTGCTTGCGGCGCTGGAACTACGGGTACACTACTTGATGTTGTAGTGTCTTGAGCGCTAGCATTTCCCTGATAGGCTGAACTCGTCTCACTTCCACCTGAGTAAGAAGAATAGCTGTTACTATCAGAATAGGATGGGCTTTGCCCTGAAAAATCATAGCTATTATCAGAAGATTGGCCCTTGCTTGAGCCATAAAGGTTTTCATAGACTGTGGCACTGGTCTTAAGTTGAGTGACCTTACGAAGTCCTAATTCACCTCGAATACGATTTTGGGTTTCTAATAAGTGGTCAGAAGTGACAATTTGATAAGAACCACCATCAGACAAGGTCGCATCTTCTCCTTTTAATTGATAAGTTTTTATCGTTTTGAGGGCATCCCGATAACCTAATAAACTTGGAATGGTATTTGATGAAATCTCAATATTAGTCTGCATATTTCCACTTACTGCAGATAAAATCTTACGATAAGAACTAATACTGTCTAAGGCAAGAATTTTTTTCAGCACTTTCTGAATCACTTCCCGTTGACGCTTTTGACGCCCATAGTCACCTTCTGGGTCATCATAACGCATACGAGCATAAACCAAAGCCTGTTCTCCATTAACCTTATGAGTCCCAGGGGCAACTGTAGCTTGGTATTCTGGTTCATTATCTGCAATTGAGATGGGGAAATCAAACTCGTTGGTTACGGTAATGCCGCCAACCGCATCCACCAAATCAATAAGCCCTTGCATATTAATCTGAACATAATTATCAATAGTGATATTCAAAAGATCCTGGACAGTCATGATAGCCATTTGGGCACCGCCTGCTGCGTAAGCAGCATTCAACTTAGCTTCAGCTCCATTCATGTCATTGTTCTTTGGTCCAGACAAGGTGATGAGAATGTCGCGTTCTAAGCTGGTCATGGTTGTTTTTTTAGTTTCCGGATTGACCGTCACTAAAATCATGGAATCACTATTTCCTTCCCATTGGGAAGTTCGCTCTGAGGAACCTGTATCTACCCCCATCAACAGAATAGAAAAAGACTTGGTCTGCTTAATCGCATCACTTTTTTTGGAAGATGTCGAAAAGTCTTTAAAGGTTTTTGATAGTTCTCCTGTTGAGAAAGTATAAGCACTCGTTAGATAAACACCTAGCGCCAGGACTGTCGTCAACACAATCGCCATCAACATTACTATTATTTTTTTTCCAATTTTCATTGATTCACTTATTAACCCAGAGGCATACACATGCGGTAAACAGCCAGGTCATCTCCATCTTTTGATATGGCACCATTTTCTATGGTGCCGTCAATATGAAAGCCATATTTTTTATAAAGGTGAATAGCTCTGCTATTTCTCACCTGAACTTCTAACGTAAGAGCTTCGATATAAGGGGTCTCCTGAGCCCAATCCAGTGCAACTTCTAGCAGCAACTGACCAATACCATAACCACGATAAGGCTCGGCAACTAACATAAACAAGTCAACAGCAGCTTTTTCGGCAGACAGCATTTCTCCAGCAAGATTAAGGAGGCCTATGACTTGGCCATCTATTTTCGCCAACAAGCAAAAATCAATCAAAGATTCTTGGCTTCTTGCTAAAAAGCTGGCTAAGTCTTGAGGAGTTGCCTCTAACATCGGTTCAATACCAGTGATAAAATCAGTTTCCTCGGCTGCGGCTGATATCAAAGACAATACTGCCTTTGCATCTTGTGGCTGCCCTTCTTCAAGCGTAACAGTTTTCTCACTCATGGGAAATTGCCTCAAGTAACTGCTGTGAATGCTTACCATGAGCTACCACGTCTAACTGTCGTCCATCGTTTTGTTTGGTAATGGTAATCTCCAAATAATCCTCTAGCAATCCTTCACCTAACAATTCTCCCCATTCAATAACAGTAACACCGTTACCAAATAGAAAATCATCTAGGTCAATAGAGTCTGGGTCATCACCAATTCGATAGACATCTAAGTGATACAGCGGAAGCCGCCCTTCGTATTCCCTGACAATGGTATAGGTGGGACTTTTAATCATTTGGTCAATACCTAAACCTTTGGCAATGCCTTTGGTAAGAGTTGTTTTTCCTGCACCTAAATCACCAGTTAAGACAATGACATGTCCCGCCGATAAGCAATTCCCAATCGTTTGCCCATAAGCAATCAGGCTATTTTCATTTTCACTATAAAACATAGCCATATTATATCAGAAAAGAAAGAGACTTCCAAGCGCCACCCTAAGGTGTCTTTCAGATTGAAGCGTCCCCTCCTTTCTAAACGTCAGTTGAGGTAGAACAACAATGAAAAATACTCTCTTAATTGGAAACCAAATCCAACTACGAGAGTATTTCTCTATGAGTATCATTTTTTGTTAAAGAATAGCTAAAATAATGAAGTTTAGGATAAACAAGAAGGTCGATCCCCAAAGAATTGGGTGGATTTTGTTAGCTTCTCCCTTCACGATTTTCACTAAGCAGTAAAAGATAAAGGCTGCCGCGATACCATATGAAATAGAATAACAAAGTGCCATAAAGAAAGCTGCGAAGAAAGCTGGAAGAGCATCTTCAAATCTACTCCAATCGACATCAAGGAAAGAAGAGACCATCATCACCCCAACAATAATTAAAGCTGGCGCTGTTGCTGCTGCCGGAACAATACCTACTAATGGCAATAGTAATATTGATAAAAGGAAGCACACAGCTGTTGAGACAGCCGTTAAACCTGTACGCCCACCATCAGCGATACCTGCGGCTGACTCGACGTAAGTTGTCGTATTTGATGTTCCAAACAAGGCTCCGATTGACGTACCAATCGCGTCTGCAAAGAGAGCACGGTCCATTTTTGAACTAAATCCAGTACTGTTTTCAAGGGCATTCTCATCTTCTTGCGAGAAGATACCTGTACGGCGACCCGTACCGATGAATGTCCCAATGGTATCAAATGTATCTGATAAACTAAAAGCAAAAATAGTCATCAAAACAAGTGGCAGGCGGCTAGAATCACTAAAGAGTGACTGCATACCACCAAAGGCAGCCAAGAAGGTGGTTCCAAGTTCTGAAAAAGCAGATCCAATGTGATTGCCATCAAAGTTAAGAGTTGATAAATCAACAACTCCCATAGGAATTCCCGCAAGTGTTGTCGCAACTATCCCAATCAAGATAGCACCACGAACATTTCGGATAACCAACACTGCTGTTAATAACAATCCAAAAACAGCTAATAAAACACTTGGATCAGTGAAGGTTGAAATAGCTGGCACTACTCCCCCATTCGCATTAATCGAAAACACACCGTCAGCAAATGTTTTAGCGGTAGCTTTGGCAGGCTCGACACCGTTCACAGTTACAATATTAGCGGCTGAAGCAGAAAAAGTAATGATGTTTGCATTTTTAAATCCTAAATAGGCTACAAAGACACCAATCCCACCACCAATCGCATGTTGTAAGCTGACAGGAATAGCCTTAATAATGCTTTTACGGAATTTGGTAACTGTAATAAAGACATTAAACAAACCACAGATAAAGACAATTGCCAAGGCTTCTTGCCATGAAAACCCAAGTCCAAAAACAACTGTGTAAGTAAAGAAAGCGTTAAGCCCCATCCCTGGTGCTAATGCATAAGGAACATTGGCAAATAGTCCCATAATCAAGGTTGATATAGCAGCTGCAATAATTGTTGCTAAAAACACTGCCTTAGAAGGCATCCCTGAAGCACTCAAAATGCTAGGGTTAACAAATAAAATATAGGACATGGCAAAGAATGTTGTTAAACCAGCCATAATCTCAGTTGAAACACTGGTTCCATTCTCTTTTAACTTAAAAAACTTTTCCATTTAAATGGAGTCTCCTTAACTAATCTTAGGTAAAATCAAAAAAGCCCCTATCTAACCAATAGATAAGCTCGAATTACCTTATTATTAATTGTTCGTATTCTATCGAACGATAAAATTATATTACCATTTTATCGTTCTTTTTTCAATGCTTTTTAATTATTTTTTTGATTAAAAAAACAAATTTTAGAACTTTTTCTTAATGAATGCGCTTAATTTAGCTTTCTTCTTCCACTGACGACAAAATCTGATATAATTTAACCATGACTAAAAAAATGATTGCTATCGATTTGGATGGAACTTTGTTGCACCATGACAATACCATCTCTACTTATACCCAAAAGACTATCAAAGCCGTTCAAGACAAGGGCCACCATGTCATTATTTCAACAGGAAGACCTTATCGCATGGCCTTGGATTATTATCTCCAACTTGATTTGAAAACCCCTATTATCACTTTTAACGGCTCTTTAACTCATATGCCAGAACAAAAATGGGCCTTTGAACATAATGTCACCTTAGATAAAGACTATTTGTTAAAGTTACTCAAATATCAAGATGACTTTCAAATGGACTTCATTGCTAGTGAGTATCGTCGAAACTTCTACATTACGATGACTAAACCTGAAAGCATCGATCCTCAACTTTTTGGTGTTGACGAAATCACGCCAGATATGGCTTTGGAAATTACTAAAATTACTCGAAACCCAAATGCTTTACTGATGCAGACGCATCACGAGGACAAATATGCCCTTGCCAAAAACATGCGTGCTTTCTTCAACGATGAGATTGAAATTGATTCTTGGGGCGGTCCTCTTAATATCCTTGAAATTTCATCCAAAAACATTAACAAAGCTTACGCCCTAAATTACCTTCTAGGTATCTTCAATATGGATAAAAAAGACTTGATTGCCTTTGGTGATGAACACAATGATACTGAGATGCTGGCCTTTGCTGGAACTGGCTATGCTATGAAAAATGCAAGTCCAGTCTTACTTCCTTATGCCGACCAACAACTCGATTTTTCAAATGAAGAAGATGGTGTGGCCAAAAAATTGGAAGAGCTTTTCTTATAACAACAAACGAAACCCTTTGTTTTCAGAAAACAAAGGGTTTTCTTGTTGGGATGTTTACCTCAAAATGAAAACGACTCTAATTATTTCAACATTTTTCAGCATATTCTTCATTTTATACAGCATGAAAATACCTGTTATATCAATAATCTACCTATTTAGCACCAAATTCTGAAAATTTTTTCATATTTTGTACTATTTTTCCGAAAGGGCTTGATTTTTTAGTGAAAACGTTTTAAAATAGAGACGTTCTTGAATTTCGTTTAAGTGAAAAAGAATTGCCAAAATTTAGTTTTGGAAGGAGATTATTCTTCTTCATTTCAACGAAAAATATTTTAAAGGAGGAAGAACAAGAATGGGTATCGGTATTATTATTGCCAGCCATGGTAAATTTGCTGAAGGTATTCATCAATCAGGTTCTATGATTTTTGGTGAACAAGAGAAAGTTCAAGTTGTTACTTTCATGCCAAATGAAGGACCAGATGATTTATATGGACACTTCAACAATGCTATCGCACAATTTGATGCTGATGATGAAATCCTTGTACTAGCTGACCTTTGGAGCGGATCTCCATTTAACCAAGCTAGTCGTGTGGCAGGAGAAAATCCTGATCGCAAAATGGCAATCATCACTGGTCTCAACTTGCCTATGCTTATTCAAGCTTACACTGAACGTCTTATGGATGCTGGTGCAGGTGTTGAACAAGTTGCTGCAAACATCATTAAGGAATCTAAGGACGGTATTAAAGCCCTTCCTGAAGAACTTAACCCAGTCGAAAAAACTGCTGCAACTGAAAAAGTTGTTAACGCACTTCAAGGAGCTATTCCTGCTGGAACTGTCATCGGAGACGGTAAATTAAAAATCAACCTTGCTCGTATTGACACACGCCTTTTACACGGTCAAGTGGCAACAGCGTGGACACCAGCTTCTAAAGCTAACCGTATCATCGTTGCTTCAGATGAGGTTGCTCAAGATGACCTTCGTAAGCAATTGATCAAGCAAGCAGCACCTGGTGGTGTTAAAGCTAACGTTGTTCCAATCAGCAAATTGATTGAAGCTTCGAAAGATCCTCGTTTTGGTAACACACATGCACTTATTCTTTTCCAAAACCCTCAAGACGCCCTTCGTGCGGTTGAAGGTGGTGTTGAAATTGAAGAATTGAACGTTGGTTCAATGGCTCACTCAACTGGTAAAACAATGGTTAACAACGTTTTATCAATGGATAAAGAAGACGTTGCTACTTTTGAAAAATTACGTGACTTGGGTGTTAAATTCGATGTCCGTAAAGTACCTAACGATTCTAAGAAAAACTTATTTGATCTTATCCAAAAGGCTAACGTTAAATAAGATTCAAACGCTATAAGGTTTTAAAACGGTTGCTCATTACTTAGCTAATAGCCAATCGTTTACTACACTTCGAAAGGATTACAAAATGTCAGATATTTCAATTATTTCTGCAGTTTTGGTCGTTGTCGTTGCCTTCTTTGCTGGTCTTGAAGGTATCCTCGACCAATTCCAAATGCACCAACCACTTGTTGCGTGTACGTTAATCGGTCTTGTAACTGGTCACCTTGAAGCTGGTGTCATCCTCGGTGGTACACTTCAAATGCTTGCTCTTGGTTGGGCAAACATCGGTGCTGCCGTTGCCCCTGATGCTGCACTTGCTTCTGTTGCTGCTGCTATCATCATGGTTAAAGGTGGCGACTTTACTCAAAAAGGAATTACATTTGCTTATTCAACAGCTATCCCACTTGCTGTTGCTGGTCTCTTCCTTACAATGATCGTTCGTACTTTGTCAACTGCCCTTGTACACGCTGGTGACAAGGCTGCCTCTGAAGGTAACTTCGCAGGTGTTGAACGCTTCCACTTTATCGCACTTCTTCTTCAAGGATTGCGTATCGCTATCCCTGCAGCTCTTCTTGTTGCTGTTCCTACTTCAGCAGTACAATCTGTTTTGAATGCTATGCCAAACTGGTTGAACGAAGGTATGCAAATCGGTGGTGCTATGGTTGTTGCCGTAGGTTATGCTATGGTTATCAACATGATGGCTACTCGTGAAGTATGGCCATTCTTCGCCCTTGGTTTTGCTCTTGCAGCTGTTACTGACTTAACCCTTATTGCTATGGGTGTTATCGGTGTTGCAATTGCCTTCATCTACCTTAACCTTTCTAAAAAAGGTGGCAACGGTGGTAATGCAGCAGGTTCAGCTGATCCAATCGGCGACATCTTAGAAGACTACTAGAAAGGGGTAAGAACAAATGACTGAACAAATTAAATTAACTAAATCAGACCGTCAACGTGTTTGGTGGCGTTCACAATTCTTACAAGGTTCTTGGAACTATGAACGTATGCAAAACATGGGTTGGGCTTACGCACTTATCCCTGCTCTTAAAAAATTGTATACATCTCCTGAAGACCGTGCTGCTGCTCTTGAGCGCCACATGGAATTCTTTAACACACACCCATACGTTGCTGCTCCAATCATCGGTGTAACACTTGCCCTTGAAGAAGAGCGTGCAAATGGTACTCCAATCGATGACAAAGCTATCCAAGGGGTTAAAATTGGTATGATGGGACCTCTTGCTGGTATCGGTGATCCAGTATTCTGGTTTACAGTACGTCCTATCCTTGGTGCGCTTGGTGCTTCTTTAGCTCAAGCTGGTAACATCGTCGGTCCTCTTCTATTCTTCATTGGATGGAACCTTATCCGTATGGCCTTCTTATGGTATACTCAAGAATTTGGTTACAAAGCTGGTTCTGAAATCACTAAAGATATGTCAGGTGGTATCCTCCAAGACATCACTAAAGGGGCATCAATCCTTGGTATGTTCATCCTTGCCGTTCTTGTTCAACGTTGGGTATCTATCAACTTCACTATTGACCTTCCTGGTAAACAATTGTCAGAAGGCGCTTATGTGGTCTTCCCAGACGGTGCTGTAAAAGGTGCTGAATTGAAAACTATCCTTGGTCAAGCAATGGGTGGTATGAGTCTCGATAAAGTTCAAGCTCAAACCCTTCAAGGTCAGTTGAACTCACTTATCCCTGGTTTAGCTGGACTATTGCTTACATTCCTTTGCATGTGGTTATTGAAGAAAAAAGTTTCTCCAATCGCAATCATCATTGGCTTGTTTGCATTTGGTATCCTTGCTCACGTTGCACATATCATGTAATCAATCTATTGAAGTCTGGGACTCTCTCAGACTTCTTTTTTGATGAGATTTTGAGCAAACTCATGTTTAAAATATGGTATAATAACTAAAACTAATCAGTGAAAGGAACTCACATGGCTCAATCTTTAAACACAAGTGTCGAGTACAAGACAAAGGCTGTTTCCTACCTTGGAATAGGAGGAAAAGTCGGTCACATCTTACTGGGTGACAAGGCCCTTGAATTTTATAACGATAAAAATGTCAATGACTACATCCAAATTCCCTGGTCAGCCATTAATCACATTGGTGCCAATGTCTCAGGAAAAAAAGTTAGTCGTCACTTTGAAATTTTTACGGATCAAGGCAAGTTTTTATTTGCTTCTGGAGACTCTGGAAAGATTTTAAAAATCACCCGCCAACATATTGGCAATGATAAAGTGATCAAATTGCCAACCTTGATTCAAACACTTATAGCAAAACTATTTCCAAAAGCAAAAAAATCAGAGTAGACTAACTGCTCTGGTTTTTTATCGGTTATTTTTTTACTTTTTGAAGAAGCAATTGAAAGAAAATTGAAATCAGTTCACCTAGTGAACCAGCTATCCTTACAATCCTTTAGTCTTCAAATGGAAAGGTGCGATCCACCCACGACAAGACCTGGTAAAAACCAAGTTGTCTAAAAAGAACAATTCGAACCTTTTCAAGCCCAAAAGCTAAAACGTAAATAAGAAAACTCACGCCAAAAATCAAAAAAGGATAGACAAAAATAGGCGCGTTGACAAAGGGTTCTGCAAAATCTCGGATAACAAATTTAACGAGCAAAGGATGAAGATGCCCTAAATAGACACCTAAAGTTGTTGGAGAAACTAACAGAATAAAAGACCACAACAAACTGTTAGGTTGGATGGTCATTTTAGCAAAAAGGATAAAAAGAGCAATGGCCCCCAAAGTTAACGTTGGAGAAACATACCAGTACCAAATATTACCTACCATAAATTTCATGACATAAGTCGCAATCAAGGATAAGAGATAAGTCATTACCAAGTACCTTGTCTTGAAGACCTCTAGGTCAATCCTTCTCAAATAGGCACCAATAATATAAAGAATGATGAGCCAAGTCATTTCAAATCCTTTACTCAAGGAGAATTCTGCTACCCTGTTATTCATTAGTGCAGGCACCAATGAGAAAATCGTCAGCATCAGTATCACAAGCCGTTTTAATTGACGATCAGACATGGCTTTCAAGCCACCATTTATCATGGGCATAAAAATCAAGAGTCCAAAGTAAGCAGTCATGTACCAGTAATTACCGCTAACAATAGGAAAAAGAGCTTGTCGCCAGTTAGTTAAGCTCACTGGAAATCCCAGCAAAGCGAAAACCAAGGTCATTCCGAAAGTGTAAAAAAAGACCTGCACCCAAACAGAGAGTAACTTAGAGTATCTATAGTGAGAGTATAAGCCAACATAGCCACTGATTAAAGCGTAACAATTAACCGCACCATAGACAAAAACTTGAATGGCCCAGGTTGTAATAAAATAAGCATCTGCTTGACCTTCTACACTTGACCTCAGACCACCTTTTCCTAAAACATGTGTAATCACAATCATAAACATGGAAATGATACGTAAAAGGTCCAAGCCATAGTGATGCTTATTAACCAATAATGTGTTTTTTTCTGACATAATCTTAGTTTACCACAAGTCTCTTTCTTAAAAAACCATTAAGGCTCTTTTACGACCAGCTTTCTAAAGCTTTACACAAACACTTGTGCTTTTGAATTTAGGAAAAAAGTTCTCCTGGTAAGTGTCTAGAGTTTCGAGAAACGTAAAATTGAATACCCTATAGCTTAAGAGAACGAAAAATTCGTTCTCTTTTTTCATTATCTAAAAATAGTGAAAGGAAAAATATAGATGTCAAATAATTTAGAAATAGTTATGGATATTGATACTCTAGATATATTTGAAGTGATAGATCTTGATGAAGAGAAAGAAGTGACTGTTTCAGATTCTGAAACTTTTCCTAAAGAAGAGAAAGCATCTCCATATGATGATCTAAACAGAATTTGGTTAAGAAATGGTTATTATTACAAACCTTCTAGTCTACTTTGGGAAGTTATTGAAAATGGTATTATTCACGATTTGAGTCCTAGAAATAAACATGGTACTTATGGATAAGGGGTTTTTACATAATCACATTATTTTCAATACAACCAATGAGGTAACACTGAAAAAGTTTCGTTGGCAAAAAAATACAGCCCGCAACTTATTTCAAATTTCAAATAAACATGCCGAGTTATACGGTGTTAAAATTCTAGAGCCCAGATTAAGAACGTCCTATACAGACTATTCGGCTTGGCGACGTCAAAACAATTTTAGTTACGAGATTAAACAGCGTTTAAATTTTCTCTTAAAGCACTCCATTTCAGTAGAGGATTTTCAACAGAAAGCGAAAGCCCTTGATCTTCATATTGACTTTTCTGGGAAGTTTGCCAAGTATCGCTTACTGGTTCCTTTAGATGGCAAGTTACAGGAAAAGAATACAAGAGATCGCACCTTATCAAAGAAAAGGATTTACTCCTTTGAACAAATCCAAAAGCGTGTTGCGATGAATGAAGTGGTTTACACGGTAGACCATATCAAAGAAAAGTATGAGGAGGAACAAGCTAAAAAGGCAGAAGACTTTGAAATGAAGGTAAGAATTGAGCCTTGGCAAATTTCTGAGGTCACCAGACAGTCTATCCATCTTCCGGTTGCTTTTGGCATAGAACAGAAAGGAACAGTTTCGATTCCAGCTCGACTGTTAGACCAGAATGAAGATGGAAGCTTCACAGCCTACTTTAAGAAAAAAGACTATTTCTATTTTATCAATCCAGACAAGTCAACAGATAATCGCTTCATCCAAGGGGGCACTTTGGTAAAACAATTGTCTTTGAATAGTGGGGAAGTGATTCTCACTAAAAATTGGGAAATGACAGAGTTAGAAAGACTGGTTGAAGAGTTTAACTTTTTGTCGGCTAACAAGGTAACGAATTCTAAACAGTTTCAGGAGATGCAAGAACGCTTCTTAGAACAATTAGAAAAAACGGATCAAACACTGGAGCAGTTAGATAGTAAGGTGGCTTATTTAAACAAAGTATTAGGAGCTTTATCAGATTACCAAGATGGCTTGGTCCCATCTGAAGTCACGATGGCAATTCTAGAAAAAGCTAAAGTGCCTAAACATACGGACCGCAATCTTATCCGAAAGGAAATCAAAGAATTACAAATAGAGCGTGAGGCACTTCAAGAAGCCAGAGATCGTATTGTAAAAGACTATGATTTTGCGAATGAGATGGAGCAAAGTTATGATCATAAGCATCATCACTCAAAAGGTCATCTACGATAAAAGGAGTCATCATGCAAATTGAAACATTATTATTATCAGATATTACCCCTTACAACTATAATGCCAAAAATTCTCTTAAGCTCAGAAGTTAATAATGAGCAGATGAGAGACTTGCTTGTTGGTTTAGGTTATGATCCAACCAATGAGATGGCCCTAGCTTTAGTAGTGCTTCAAAGAGCCTTGAACGGTGATATTAAGACTTTCTCCAAAATTCAAGATGTGATTGATAGAGATTAAGCAAAAAGTCACCCCCAAACGAGAGTGACAGATGAGCTGTTAGTGTTAAAGCAATGAGAAAAAGAATTAACAGCTCACGTCATTATAACATAAGCTATCTTTAATAGCGAGAACGCAAAAATCGCCACACTTAGTGCGACGATGATGTTGAGAGGGAGATGTATTTGAATACTAATGCCTAATAAGAAAGTTGACCTCTCAACACTAGTAGTATAGCATAGATTGGTTTAAGGATTCTATTTTTTTATATGACTGTTATGATTGTATCTTGCAGTAAGGTAGTTTTTAAAATCCTTTTGTTGTAACAATAGCAGAGAAGAATTACTATTAATAAACCAATGTGCTACTTGATGGGGCGACTTTAGAATAATCGATAATTTGATTATCAAAGTTCATTAATAATTTTTTAGCTGCTCCGACAGTTATAGGGTCATCATCCCTGTCAATGACTTTTCCATCTGCTAAATTTATTTTTTCAATGCCAAATTTAGTTCGCATATCATAACTATAATCTGTTCCTCCACCATGATAAATGACCCATACTGTATCTGGATGTCCAAGAAAAGCGTTAATCAAGTAAGGGTCTTTTTTAGCTTTTTTCTTTAAATTTTTAATGGATCGATTATTAGGATCAACTTTATAGATATCTTTGACTGTCATTTTCTTCGTTAAGGGGGTTTCAAAGCTTCTTATAAGTGTCCCTTCTTTTGGATGTTCTTTTTCCAGTGTTGCGCGCTGTTGTGACACTTGTTGCTCAGTTGAGGCGAAAGCCTGTTGGGAAATAGCCAGAGGACATAATAGTAATCCTATCCCTAAGGCTAAAGAAATCTTATTTTTCATAATATATGTATCCTTATTTATTTGTGACCCTATACCAAGATCCATTAACTGGATTATGAGTATAGAAGAATAGCCAAGAACCTTCACCGTTAACATATTTTCCTTGACCGTTTCCAATGACTGCTCTAGAAACAGGTTTTTTAGATTCATAAGTACGGTAAGCTTCATATTCATTTCCAACTAAACCGCTGTCTCCAACAGATTCCCAAAATAACCAAGTTCCAGTTCCTTGTGCAGCCTCAAATTTAAGTTCTGAAAAACGCCAACCTGACCCTGAGAAGGGTTGAGAACGATAGCTTTGTCCTAAAGTAAGAATCTTAGGATTATTGGTAGCCCTATAAGGAGAGGCAGACCTGACTAAAATTGGAGGGTTGATATAGTCAACCATGCCTTTATTAGGAATTTCTGTATCTTTGTACTGCTTATAAGACATTAGCTTCCCTTGATTATTTGAAACAATAGTAGAATCAAATGTCGAGCTTCCATTGAGATTGTAAATAAATCCGCCCTCTGGTAAAGCTTCTACAATTTGATTATCATTGATAACTGGAGATAATAAATCTGGAGTGGTTGACTGATATTCAGCTGCAGAGACAGTGGCGCAGGCTCCTAATAGGAAAAGTGATGTAATTGATAAGATAAGGGATTTTGGTTTCATGGAGTTTCTCCTTTTTATAATAGCTCACCTTATTAACGCTTAGCCTCCTTTCTTACTAATTAGGTGATTAGTTGTTAACTTTATTATATAATAATTTAAAATAACAGCGCATACATGGCAAATTGCTAACTTTATTATATAACGATTTGAAAAAATAGTATATATGTAATCGCTTATTTTTTTATTTGAGGTGTCAAAATGTTTGATTTAAGTTAAAATAGACTTATGAGATTTGATGAGAAAATTTTTGTGATTGAAATGGCTAAACTACGTGAGAAGGAGTTTTTGAAACGGATTAGAGATTATGACGAACAAATAGCTACGACAATGCGCCAACACGGCTATAAACGAGTGGATAGTAGCGAGCGAACAGTTCTCTTTACTTTTGGAGAAGTGACGACTTCAAGAAGCCGCTGGAGAAAAGGAAGAAAGACCCGCTACCCAGTAGATGAGTGGTTAGGACTAAAACCTTATATGCGCTACTCTCCTGAACTCATGCTTCATATGGCGGAACACGCTTCTAAATTATCTTATCGGGAAGTTTGTCGTACAATTGAAACAGCTTATGGCTTATCAGTGACAAAAGATGCCGTCTTAAAAGCTGTCAAACTAGCAGAAAGACTCTTTTCAGAGAAAGAGCACTATCGTTTCTTACAGCACGTAGAACATCCACAAAAAATCCAAGCAGAAAGAATCTACTTGGAAGGGGATGGAGTCATGGTCAAAACAACATCAGGAGGAGATGAACGTCATAATACAGATTTGGCTCATTTTTTAATCCATACGGGATCAAGAAAGATTGGTAAAAATCGCTATATTCTACAAAATAAGCATGAAATTATTAACGCTAACTATGATCAAGCAAGAGAGGAGCTATTAGACTATCTCTACAATCACTTTGAGATAACGGATAAGACCATCCTCATTACGAATTCAGATAATGGTAAAGGCTATACCAAACGTGTCTTTCAAGAGGTTAAGAAAGCACTTGGCATTAAGTATCATGAGCATTTTTGGGACAGCTATCATCTCAATAAGCAGTTGAAAGATTTTTTCAAGCCTTATCCGTATGTCTTACAGGATTTAGTTTTTAAAGCTATTCAAACTCATAAAAAGTCATTATTAGAAACTGTCTTTGATACAGTAGAAACACTGATAGAAACTGAGGAAGACTATATTAACTATTATGCTTTTAGGCAGAAACTCTTTAGAAATTTTAGGGATACTAGGCCATCACAATTACGAGGGCTAACCTCTCGTGGTATAGGTGCCATGGAAAGCCAGCATCGCAAAGTGACTTACCGTAAGAAACATCGTGGGATGTATTGGTCAGTAACAGGTGCTTGTACCATGGCTAAAATTATCTTATTGGAACGGATAAATAAACTAGGTGACCTCTTCTTTGGCGACTGGCGAAAGCAGTACCAGAGGTATCGAGGCAGGGGCTTAGGTGCTGGCCATTTGGTTAACCATTATCCTCATGATGCAGTGGTGATCAAGCGATGACTACAAAAAATCTATCTTATAGCAACCGCTAAAACATTAAATTTTAGAGGCTTTTTTGGTGTGTTTATGCCCACGCCAAACGCATGAAGAAACTTTTGTTTTCAGAAAACTAGATTCATAATGACAAAATCAATCAAAGTAGTACACTATAGATGAGGTGACTACGATGATTGATTTTATTATTGCTATTGATAATT
>NZ_JBWKAI010000023.1:0-36567 GCF_056500955.1 Streptococcus sp. F2 | reverse complement strand
CTTGGAAATCGCTATGGAAGGTGCTTTAACTCCTGAACAAGCTGAGAAAATCAGAGTTATCAAAGCTCATTATGATGCCTTAGCTATCTGTAAAGAAGATTTGGAACAGATGATTCGGGAACTGGGACAAGACTATCAACATCAAGTAAAACTAATTCAAACCGTACCTGGTTTCAAAGAGGACTTATCTGCTCTCAGAATCATCTCAGAAATTGGTTGCGATATGACAGTCTTTGATTCAGCTGCCAAACTGTGTTCCTGGGCTGGACTTGTCCCTGCCAACAATGAAAGTGCTGGGAAAAAGTTTTCTACGCGCATTTCTAAAGGGGGAAAATACTTGAAACCTTTCCTTGTTCAAGTCGCAAACGCTGTTGTCAAATCTGATAAGCATGCAGAATTGAGAAACAAGTATCTTAAACTCAAGAAACGCCGGGGACACCGAAAAGCAATTATCGCTATCTGTCGCAGATTACTGGTTTCTGTGTACCAAGTGCTACGGAAACAAGAAGACTACAATCCTGTTTTACAAGGACTGACCGAAATACGAAATCCTGATAAAACGATGTCTGCTCAAGACGCTGTTCGTTTTGCACAACAGCACGGATTCAATGTCGCTTAATCTCAAAAATCAGGTTTCAATACCTCTTTTTAGTGCGCCCAAAATCAGCATAAACAATAAATCAATTAGCTTTTATTTTTTTCAAACTTCTCCTCATTAACCTATCTTATCTAATGGTAAGGATGGGCTGTTTTGATTGAAAAATGAATGGAGTAAGTTGGTAATAGCTGCCTGCATGTCTTCAATGCTATGTTGGCGTAAGCGGCCACAGACTTTTGCCTCTTTAGAACAGATAAAACACTGTCTTGGAGGAGCTCCTAATGTCGTCCTACTAATCGGACTTGGTCGTCCATTGCTTAAGACAAGAACATCTAAATCCATGAGACGTCCTATAGGTAAATCTGTTTCTAAGGCAATCATTTTTAATTTCAGGTCTTGGCTGGGTAGACTTGTGATGAGGTAATACTCATAACCCGTTGTAGGCAGTAATCGCAGCTGGTAACAAATCTTATCGTCAGCTAAGGCAGTTTGAATGGCCTTAATCACCATATCAAAAGCTTCAAGAAGTTTAGGAGAGGTTTTAATTGGTCCAGGGATATTCATGGTGACCGATAATAAGCTACCTTCTGGGTACCCCTTTAATAAATGCAGCTGACGCTGAGCTCTTTCTTCGCGGGTCCGTAACATGTCATTGAGTTGGATAGCTTCGCCTGAAAAATAAGCTTCTTTAGACATTGTAAACCACATCAATGAGGCTACCATCACGGTATTCAATAAGAGCAACAACCTTATCACCGTATTGAATACGCTCAGGTGTGCCAACGATAGCATAAGCCTTCTCTTTTAGCTCCTCAATACTAAATTGTGGCACATTGAGGGATTTGAAATGGTCTACTAAGTCTTGACGATTTGGGTTAATGGCAATTCCCACTTCTGTGACGACTACATCGACACTTGTTCCCGGTGTAATAACTGTATTAACCTCATCAACAAAGGTTGGGATGCGTCCACGAATAAGTGGCGAAATAACCAAACTCATCTTAGCTGCAAAGGCAGTGTCACAGTGGCCACCAGAAGCGCCACGAATGACGCCATCAGATCCTGTCATCACATTAACATTGAAGTTAGTATCCACTTCAAGGGCTGACAAAATACAAGTGTCTAATTGGTTAATTACTGACCCCTTGCTCAATGGTGAAGCGTACATGTTGGCGTCAATTTCATAGTGGTCAGCATGCTTACCGAGAGAAACAGCTGATGGGTGATCAAAGTCTTGGACATCAAGAATTTTTTCAACCAGTCCTTCTTCGAGCAACTCCACCATAGCATTGGTAATACCGCCAAGAGCAAAGCTAGCTTTGATATTTTCTTTAATCATAGCTTCGCGCATGAAACGGGTTACTGCCAAAGAAGCACCACCTGTTCCAGTTTGGAAAGAGAATCCTTCTTTAAAATAAGGAGAGTTGGTGATTACTTTAGCGGCGTATTCTGCAATTAAGAGTTCTTTAGGATTTTTCGTAAAACGAGTTGCCCCTTTGGCGATTCCTTGAGGATCTCCGATAGCATCTACTGTTACCACATAGTCAACATCTGTTTGAGGAATGCTGATTGGGGTATTAGGATAAGGAACCAAATTATCTGTCAAGATAACCACCTGATCCGCATATTTGGCATCAATCATGGCATAGCCCAAAGAACCACAGGTTGCTTTCCCTTTTGTCCCATTAACATTTCCGTAAGCATCTGAACTTGGGGCGCCTAGAAAGGCAACATCAATATGGATATCCCCACTAGCAATGGCACGAGCGCGACCACCATGGGAGCGAATAACCACAGGATTTTCCATTAGTCCTTCTGAAATGGCTGCCCCTACTTTGTCACGAAGACCAGATGAGGTGATGTTGGTAACCACACCATTTTTGATGTGATCAATCAAAGGGTCATGTACATTAGCGATGGAGCTTGGAGCAATAGATAGGTTTTTAATGCCCATTTTGGCAATTTCCTCCAAGACCATATTCATAATGAAATCCCCTTCACGGAAATGGTGGTGGAATGAAATGGTCATGCCATCTGTTAAGCCAGTTTTTTCAATCGCTTCACGGATAGAGCCTAATAATTTAGAATCTCCAGGTTTAACTGGTTTAATACGGCGACTTGATTCGTCATACTGTTTGATATTTGCGAGTTCTCCTTCAAAGACACCATACTGGTCGGCGTATGGTTGAGGAATGTCGCGACCGAGTTTATTTGTTACCATCTTTAAATGTCCTCCTCAGATAAAACACCTGCTGCTGTTGCTAGGGCAATGACACGTTCTGCACGTTCAACGATTGGTTTATCAACCATTTTTCCATTTAAGGAAATAACGCCAGAGCCTTTGCTTTCAGCTTCACGAATTGCCCAGATGACTTGTTTGGCATGGTCAATTTCTTTTTCAGTTGGGGTATAAATCTCATTGACCAGAGGAATTTGACGAGGGTTGATTACTGATTTACCGTCAAATCCTAACTGTTTGATCATGCGAACTTCGTTTTGGAACCCTTCTGTATTATTGACATCAGAATAAACAGTATCAATGGCAGCAATTCCAGCAGCACGAGCAGCATGTAAAATCATGCTACGAGCAAAGAATAATTCTTGACCATCTGGGTAACGACGAGTTTTCATATTCGTGACATAGTCTTCTGCCCCAAGAGCAATACCAATCAAGCGCTTAGAAGCTTTGGCAATCTCACGAGCATTTAGGACACCTTCGGCTGATTCAATGGCTGCCATCATGCGTGTGCGACCAACTTCAATGCCGTTTTCGCGTTCGACACGTTCAATAACAGCCTCCACATCAACAATATCTTGGGCAGTCTCTGTTTTTGGAAGACGAATCACGTTGACACCTGCCAGAACAACAGCTTCGATGTCTAAAGCTCCACAAGAATCAAGACCATTCACACGAACAACCGTTTCAACGCTTGAATAATCAAAAGTTTTAAGCGCAAAATGAACGAGAGCTCTAGAGGTGTCTTTTTCTTTGAGTGAAACAGAATCTTCCAAGTCAAACATGACGGAATCAGCGCCAAATAAAGGAGCATCTCGAAGCATGGCTGCATTGGCACCAGGCACAAACATCATTGTTCTTCTTAAACGTTCCATGAGTCAATCTCCTTCCAATCGTATTGGTCAATACCAGCTGCGCGATGAACAGCTGCAATGGTTCTTGCTTGAATGGTGCAATCTAAAGCGCCTTTATCAACAGCCTCTACTTTAGCAGCCGTCACCTTCAAATTAACTAGGGTTTGATGAATGAGTTGACGAATGTGATTGCCAAATTGTTTTTCAACACTACTGTCTAGGGTTACTGTAATGGTTTGCTCGTCATTAGGGGATACTGTAATCATTAGGTCACTTGATTCAAGTGAACCAGCAACGGCAGTTTGTTTAATATCCATTGCGTTTACCTCCTTGATTTTCTTAAATAATATTGTTATTTACTAACTGGGAAAAGTTTAATCAGAATCTCTGCGACAAGATAGAGAATTCCTAACACGATAAAGACACCTGCCATACCAAGCGCCATTAGCTCAAAGGAACTAATCAAATGGTCTATATTAATTATCATTAGGTTTCTTTCCTTTCTTAGCTAAAGTAAGCTAGCAACAAACCACCTGCGATAACAGAAGCGATTTGGCCAGAGACATTGGCACCTACAGCATACATAAGGATAAAGTTTTGCGGGTCTTCATCTGTTGCCATCTTTTGAATCACACGACTTGACATTGGGAAAGCTGAGATTCCAGCAGCGCCAATCATTGGATTGATTTTCTCTTTTCGGAAGAGATTGAGGAATTTGGCAAACATCACACCACCAATAGAATCCATGATAAATGCAAGTAAACCAAAGACGATAATCAAAAGTGTCTGTACGTTTAAGAACAGGTCTGCCTGCATTTTAATAGAAATCGTTAATCCAAGTAGGATACTGATGATATTAACCAATTCGTTTTGAGCGGTTTGCGACAGGCGGTCAAGCACACCACACTCACGTAGTAAGTTACCAAACATCAAAAAACCAACTAAAGGTAAAGAAATTGGAGCAATGAACCCTGCTACCAGTGTAATAATAATTGGGAACAAGATTTTGGTCATTTGAGACACATTCTCAGCCTTGTAAGTCATGCGAATGCGACGTTCTTTTTTCGTTGTTACTAATTTAATAGCAAATGGTTGAATAATCGGAACCAGAGCCATATAAGAGTAGGCTGCGACCGTAATTGGTCCAAGTAAATCCTTGGCTAGTTGGTTGGCAACGAAAATAGAGGTTGGTCCGTCTGCTGCTCCGATAATACCGATTGAAGCTGCTTCTTTGATGTCAAAGCCAGCCAGTACAGCAACAACAACAACAAAGAAAATTCCGAATTGAGCTGCTGCACCAAACAAGAGCATGAATGGGTTTTGAAGTAAAGGACCAAAGTCAATCATGGCTCCTATACCAATGAAAATCAAAAGTGGGAAAAGTTCTGTTCCAATCCCAAAATTGAAGAGGGCATCAAAAACCCCTTCTTGCTCGACTCCGTTAACCACTTGAGTTAAAACCCCTGAGCCAGGGAAATTCACAAGGATTGTTCCAAGTCCCATTGGCACAAGTAGAGTTGGTTCGTATTCTTTTTTAATCCCCAGATACATTAAGAGAGCACCGATGCCCATCATAACAATTTGGGAAATCGTAATGGATGTTATTCCTGCGATTAAAGTTTCCACAAATTCACTTCCTTTTCTGTCTATTTATTCTAGTTATAGTACTATTAATCAATTGTAATGAGACCATCACCAGGGTTTACCACTTGACCTGGGCTAACATGAATAGCACTAACGGTACCTGCTGAGGAGGCAACAATTTCATTTTCCATCTTCATCGCTTCTAAGATTAGTAAGGGTTGGTTTTCGGCAACCTGATCACCTACAGCAACCAAAACCTTTAGAATGGTTCCAGGCATTGGTGACGGAATGGCTTCTGCTCCTGCTGCAGCTGTTGGCTGTGGTGCTTGTGCTTCCTCCACTTGCGGGCTTGCCTCAGCAGGAACAGATACTGGGGCGGGTGTTGGTTGAACGGGGGTAGCTGCTTGGACAGGAGCACCGATTTCTTCCATTTCTACAAGATATTCTTTACCGTCAATGGTAATTTTAAACTTTCGTAACATCTTTTTTTCTCCTATATATGTTATTGTTTTTGTTGACTGAGTGAAAGGTTCGGATGAATGACTACCTTTTACAATAGATTGATGTTACCCGGAACTGACTTTCTGGGTAAACACCTGCAGCGATACTTGAAGCAATTAAGGAAACGGTGATTGCCTCAGGATTGCGCTTGAGAATGCGTTTGACCTTGAATTGACTATTAGGTCTATCGCTAGCAGCAATAGCGCTGGCAATTAAAGTAACCTTTTTGTAATCACTTTTGTCTGCAGGAATATAAGCGGGAATCTTTTCCCAGTTATCAGAAGGTTTTATTTCTGAATTAAGGGTTGAGGATTCTTCCAGTTTCTCTTTTTTAGAGTGTTTAAACCATTTTTGGAAAAATTGCATGAGCGACCTCCTTTCCATATTTGCCCGTCTAGGGAACCTCTAAGCTTATTATATACCAGGCTTCTTGTTTGAGATGGCTTTTTTGTGTTCTTTCTAAGAGCGCTTTCAAAGTTTCATAAAAACTTTTATTTGTTACCCCGAATAAAATAAATGGGTAACAAATGAAATGATTATTTGGGGGTTGAAAACCAGATAAAAGCCTACCAATTCTTGATTTTTTGATATTATGAAAAATACAGAATAGTCTCATGTAACAGAAACTATTTTCAAAACGGATTTTCAAATTGTTTTTTTTGTGTCTTTCCGCACAAAGGGGTATTTATTTTCTAAGCGCTTTCATCTATACTGAAATCATAAAATTAAAAAAGGAGATAACAATTATGTTATTAACAATTCTGGCTTATGCCATGATTATTGTCTTCATGTACGTGGTAATGAAGAAAAAAATGACCCCTTTTACTGCTTTGGTCATGATTCCATTAATTATGACAATCGCTGTGATATTGACTGGTTCAGCTGATTTTAATGCAGATGCCAAATTCGTTGCTTTTATGGGTGAAGATGGTATTGCCAAAAATTTAACGGCTATCGGACCAATGGTTATGTATGGTATCAACAATACTGCTAAAACAGGTATCATGTTGCTATTTGCCATCCTATTCTTCTCTATCATGTTAGATGCAGGATTGTTTGATCCAATTACTGAGAAAATGATTCGTTTTGCTAAAGGCGATCCAATGAAGGTGCTTATTGCCACAGCTGTTGTTGCTGCGGCTGTATCACTCAATGGTGATGGAACAACAACCACTTTAATTTGTTGCTCTGCCTTCTTGCCAATCTATAAAAAATTGAATATGAAAATCATGAACCTAGGTGTCTTGATTATTCTTCAAAATACTATTATGAATTTACTCCCATGGGGTGGTCCTACTGCTCGTGCAATGTCTGTTCTTGGCGTAGGTCCTGAAATTCTTGGTTACCTTGCACCAGGTATGATTTTATCTCTCCTTTATGTGATTTGTTGGGTTGCACCAAGTATGGGACGTAAAGAACGTGCAAGACTTGGCGTTATCGATTTGACTGAAGAAGAAATGTGTAAATTAACCGATATTACTGACCCTGATACACTTTCTATTCGTCGCCCTAAAAACTTCGTTTTCAATGCTATCTTAACTATTGGATTGATTGCTTGGTTAGTTGCTGGCTCATTCTACGAAGCTATTGCGATGGCACCACTTCTTCTCTTTGCTGTAGGAACCTGTATCGCCTTAATGGTGAACTATCCAGTTCTTAAAGACCAATCTAAACGTATTGGTGACAATGCTGGGGATGCTGTTCAAGTTGTTATTCTCGTCTTTGCTGCTGGTATCTTTATGGGGCTTTTCCAAGGTTCTGGGATGGCTAGCGCTTTGGCACAAAGCTTTGCTACTATTATTCCAAAACAATTGGCAGGTTTCTGGGGTCTTGTTATTGCCTTAATTTCTGCACCTGGTACGTTCTTTATCTCGAATGATGGTTTCTACTACGGTATCTTGCCTGTTCTTGCAGAAGCTGGTGCTGAATATGGTTTCAGTAACATGGCAATGGCTCTTGCTTCTCTTATGGGACAAGCCTTCCACTTACTTAGCCCATTAGTTGCTTTCATTTACCTCCTTCTTCGCTTGACAGGTCTTGACATGGGAGAATGGCAAAAAGAAGCTGCTAAATATGCCCTTATCATCTTTGTGATCTTTGTGGTAACTATTATTGCTATGGGACAAATGCCACTTTACATTCCACAATAAACCAACGATAACACTACTACCTTATTCCTTATGAGATGATTAAAGTCATGTCCTCTAGTGAGCACATGACTTTAATTTTTCAGAAACCATCAAGCCATATTGGAATGTTTCACAAATTTCAGTATAATAGAGTGAGGATACCAATTATAAGGAGATAACATGAATCCTATTATCGAAGCCGTCAAACAAAACCTTGACCTATCAAGAAATATCCCTTTGAAAATAGCCTTTTATAACGCTCTTAAAAAGACCATTATTTTGAGACAAATTCCTGTTGGAAGCCGTATCAATGAAAAAGAGTTTTCCATTGCGCTTAATATTAGCAGGACACCTATTCGCTATGCGTTGGGGTTATTATCTGAAGAGCATCTTGTAGAGCACATTCCTAAAAAAGGTATTATCGTTAAGGGAGTTAGTATCAAGGATGCTTGTGAAATTTTTGAAATTCGAAAGGCTCTAGAAACTCTAGCAACGGTACAAGCGATGCACCTAATGACCGAGGAGGATTTCAAGGTGATGCATGACTTGTTGGCAGACTGTGAGACTTTTATTGAAGAGGATGATATCAATCGAATTCTAGATAATTTCAATGAATTTAACAATTTGATTTACAGCTATAGCCAAATGGTTCGCTTAAAAGAAATTGTGACAGAGTTGCAAGCTTATTTGGTCTACTTTAGAAAAATTTCCATCTCCTCTGTTGAACGCCGTAAACGAGCTCTGTCTGAGCACTGGATGATTTATCGAGGCATGAAGAACAAAGATCATGAGCAAATAACATTGATTACACATGAACACTTGAATAGCTCACTTGAATTTATCTTAAAAGAAATGAGCCCTAATCAAAATGACTAAGGTAGTTCTAACGAGTATTAGTCAGCTGGCTTTAAAAGCTTTGCTTTATGAAGTATCCCTATCTCCTAAACCTGGTTTAGTTGACCGATTTGATAATGGTTCTCACGATGACATGACCTTTATGACTTTTGTCGACAGTATGATGGCGCTCTCTCCTTTTTTTCAGGCTTATATCGAAGCTGGTTTTGAAGCATCAGAACAAGATCCCCTTCTCCTTTTTAATCGTCTTAGGCAATTAGGTCAAGAGGCCGAGGAAGCCATGTTTTGTGCTACTCAGGGAATTAACACTCATAAAGGCTTGAATTTTTCCATGGCTTTACTTCTTGGTGCAACTGGGACCTATCTAGCAAGAACGCCTCACTTAATGACTGACTTAAGGCGTTTTAGCAAGGAAGATACTGAAGCTATTTGTAGCTTAGTGAAGCCGATGACGGAACACTTAGTTCAGTCAGATCTTGGGCAGTTACAGACTAAAAAAGTCTTGACCTATGGGGAAAAACTCTTTTTGACTTATGGTATTAAGGGACCGCGAGGTGAAGCAAGTAATGGTTTTTCGACGTTAACCGACCATGCTTTGCCCTATTTTCGTCAGCTACGTAGTAAAAAGGATTCTGAAACCAGTCAACTTCAACTTTTGGTTTATTTAATGAGCTTTGTTGAGGATGGTAATTTGATTCATCGTGGAGGGATTGAAGCATGGAAAGGCGTTAAGGCAGATATGCGACTACTCCTGCAACAAGATTTATCAACAACTGATCTAAGATCAGCTTTGTCCTACTACAATCAATGCCTCATTAATCGGCATCTAAGCCCCGGAGGCAGTGCTGATTTACTGGCTCTGAGTTTTTACTTTGCTTTTTTAGAAGGTCTATTATAAAAACTGTTTTTTTGCATCACTCTATCAACTTAGCCCTAGAAGCTAGCTGATTATGGTAATGCAAAACAAACAGTTTTTTTATTATATACAATGGCGTGATCGTTACACTCTCTAAAAGTTAGAGTAAACTAATCACCAGCCATTTGACAAGTAAAGGCATGACGATAACGGTGTATAAGGTACGACTGATTTGAATCCCTGCAATTTTTGCCATATCTCCCCCGAGGTCACCAGCAAGCAGCGAAATATCTGTTGCACCAGCTGGTGAGGAAGCAAAAAGCGCCGATTGTAAGTCTAAAATTCCTCGTTTGTACATCATATACCCAAAAAAGACATTGATAAGCAAATAACTGGCTAATAAAAGCATGATTGGAACAATGAGATGAAACATATCAAGCAGGCTCTCCCGTGTAAAACTGGTTCCAATAAGTGTTCCTGCCAAAATTTGCGCGATAAAGCGTATTTCCCTAGACAGTTGTGGTGTGTTTTGGCTCATTTTTAGAATAGCTGAAAACAAGAGTGAAACAATCAACGCCCCTACTGGTATATTAAGCAACAGCCCAATAAAACCACCCACACTTGCTACGCTTAGAATCACCATATTATTCCAAGCTTGACTTGGGTAGCTTAAGGAACGATTGGTTACTCTTTGCGCAATCTGCTTTTCTAAAGGTTGGGAGATTGGTTTCGGGGTAACACGTTTGACCCAAAATTGTACCCAGAGCGGTAAAATAATCAAGATACCAATTAAGCGGGCTGACTGTAAGGTAGCTACAATATCCGGTTTTGCCCCCATATCAACGGCCATCAAAGAAACGTCCATGATGCCACCAGGTAAACAACTTAGAAAGGCTGTCACCAAATCTAGTCCAAAAAAGTGATGGAAAAGGAAGCCCATCACAAGCATATTCAGTGTAAACAAGGCCATTAAACTGACAATTGATTTGGCAAGTTTAGGGAGATTAGCTAAATCTTTCTGGCTTACCGTTTGACCAATATAGGCTCCGCTGACAATCTGAGCGATGAGTTTCATTTGGCTAGGAGCTTGCATCTGGCCTGTTAAAATAGATGCCATTGCAACCGCTGCCATGCTCCCAATCATAAAGGAAGCTGGGATTTTTAACCGTTTGGCGATGATACCACCTAAACTCCCCACTAAAAGAGTGATGAGGATTAAAACCATGTAAATCCTTTCTATTTTATCGATTCAGTAGGTTTATTATAGCACAAAGTGAGGCAACTGCCAGTACCCATATCATAACTCTAAGTTCTTTGAAAACTAACTAGCTTAAAAAAAGAGATGGTTTCCCATCTCCTTGATAATGATTTGGTTTGTTGGTGACAGACTGAAACTGATAAATCTGTTAGCCAAAGAAGGCCAGCAAGGCACCAGAAGCAATGGCTGAGCCAATAACGCCTGCTACATTTGGTCCCATGGCGTGCATGAGCAAGAAATTACTTGGATCTTCTTCTTGTCCGACCTTTTGGACAACTCGGGCTGCCATAGGAACAGCTGAAACACCAGCTGCTCCTATCATAGGGTTAACCTTTTTACCAGATAAATAGTACATGACTTTCCCCATTAAGACTCCTCCTGCTGTACCAGCAGCAAAGGCAATTAAACCAAGAGCGACAATTTTTAATGTTGTAGCCGATAAAAATAAGTCGCCATTGGCTTTAGCTCCAACAGTTAACCCTAAGATGATGGTAATGCAAAACATAACCACTTGTTGGAGATTCTCTACAATTTTAGGAACAATTTTAATTTCTCTGACCAGATTTCCCAGCATTAAACAGCCAACCAAGGTTGTAGCACTTGGAACCAAAAGACTGACAAAGATTGTTACCATAATTGGGAAAATTATTTTTTCTTTTTGGGAAACAGTTCTTGCTTGTGTCATTTTCACTTGACGCTCTGCCTTGGTAGTCAAAAGTTTAATGATTGGCGGTTGAATGATAGGCACTAAAGCCATGTAGGAATAAGCTGCTAGGGCGATAGTAGAGAGTAAATCAGGTGCCAACTTTGTCGTCACATAAATAGCTGTTGGACCGTCGGCACCACCAATAATTCCGACAGAAGCCGCTTCTTGAGGTGTCATGCCTAACATAATAGCGAGGAAAAAGGCTAAGAAAATCCCAACTTGTGCTGCACCTCCTAGCAAAATGGTTTTAGGATTAGCAATCAAGGGACCAAAATCAGTGGAAGCTCCCAAACAAAGGAAGATTAAAGGTGGATAAATACCTAGGCTAGTCCCCTTATACAGGTAATAAAGAAGGCCACCGGGATTACCATTGGCAGGGTGGTCCATCAATCCCGCCATAGGCAAATTGACGAGTAAGATACCAAAGGCGATTGGCACCATAAGATAAGGCTCATATTCTTTTTTAATCCCAAGGTAGAGGAAGAAACAGGCCAAGCAAATCATAATAAGATTATTAACAGTTAGATGAGCCAATCCTGATGAGTGGATCATTTGATTGAGTACGTCAAGCATGCTGTCCTCCTAAAATGAGATCAAGACTTGATCAGAATCAACCGTTTGGTTAGCTGAGACATGAATTTTTGAAACCAAACCATCTGCAGGTGCCAATATTTCATTTTCCATTTTCATAGCTTCTAGGACCAGAACAGCTTCTCCTTTTTTAACGGTCTTTCCTTCTGTAACGAGGATAGACAAGACCGTTCCAGACATGGGAGCTTTTACATGTAAGCCGCTAGCAGAGTTGATATCAGTTTTTTTCTCAGGCGCAGCAGGCACTGGTTGTACCATCTCAACCGTTTCTCCATCAGCTAATTCGCGTAAACTCACTTCATAAACCTGTCCATTGACAGTCACTTCATATCTTTTCATTAAGTTTTCCTTTCCACAGCAACAACTTCAAATAGTTTTCCTGACTCTTCTTGGCTAGCATAAGCAAGACTAGTCATAACAGCAATCCTAGCTAATTCATCTTTAGCCAAAAGGGTTTCGAGGGTTTCTCCACTCGCTTGGGTAGCTTCTTTGTCTTGAAGTCTCTTAGGAGAGGCTTGAGGGAGAAGAGGTTTTTCTTGTGACAATAATTTACCACTTAGTATCATTAGTCCCATAATCCCTGTCAAACAGGTCAGTACGAGAAATAAGGATACTAACGTAACTTGCAAGATATCAATAAAGGAATAGGTCATTTGATCTCCATATCTCTGTTTGCATCTGATTAAGATAGCCTACTATGCTTTGATAAAGGCAGTCACTTTAATGACGTCATCAGTTTGGTATTTGGTTGTTAAAAACGTTTTTGCTACGCTTGGGAATAGGGCATAAGTCAGCACATCTTCGTCCGTTTGGGCTAAATCTGCTATTTCTGCCTTCAATACTTCAAATTCAGGATTCAACTGGTCTGCAGGACGATTAGTGGTTAGTGGTGTTGATCCAATTTGACTCTTTTGCAGGTCTTCATTGACAGGTGCAGGTGTCTTCCCATATTCTCCTGCTAAATATTGTTTGATTTCTTTGGACACCATTTGATAAGGCTTCCCTAAAATCACATTCATAGCAGCTTGAGTCCCGACCATTTGACTAAGTGGCGTTACTAACGGTGGGTAACCTAAGTCTTTTCTTACTCGAGGGACTTCCGCTAAAACATCTTCTAATTTTGATTCGGCATTAGCTTGTTTCAGTTGAGATAGCATATTAGATAACATGCCTCCAGGAACTTGATATTGTAGCGTTCTTGGGTCTGGAAAGAGAAGACTTGGGTCCAGAGTTCCATCAGCTAAATACTTTTGGCGGGCTTGACGAAGGTGATTAGCAGCTTGTTCCAGTAGCGTTTCATCTAATGTGATATCATAACCTGCTTCTTTTAAGGCTAAATACATAGATTCTGTAGCAGGTTGTGAAGTGCCTTCGCTAAAAGGTGACAAAGCGGTATCAATTCTATCAGCACCAGCTTCTACTGCTGCTAGATAGGTCATCTGAGAAATACCGCTGGTTGCATGGGTATGCACAATAAGAGGTAAGTTAGTAATAGCTTTGATACCAGCTACCAATTCTTTAGCCGCTTTTGGGGTTAGAATACCAGCCATATCTTTGATACAGATAGAATCAGCGCCCATCTCAACCAATTCTTTTACCAAAGAAAGGTAATAGTCCAGAGTGTGTACAGGGCTGGTCGTGTAGGCAATACACAGTTGAGCTTCTTTACCCGTTTTTTTGACAGCCGATAACGCTTGACGAATATTTCGTGGGTCATTTAAGGCATCAAAAATACGGAAAACATCAATCCCATTTTGAGCTGATAAGCTAATAAATTTGTCAACGATGTCATCTGCGTAATGACGATAGCCTAAAAGGTTTTGGCCTCTCAACAACATCTGTAAGCGTGTATTAGGTAAGCCTTTTTTTAACGTGCGCAGCCTTTCCCAAGGATCTTCATTTAAAAAACGAATACAAGCATCAAACGTGGCCCCTCCCCAACATTCTAGGGAATAGTAACCAATCTTGTCTAATATAGGAAGAACTGGGAGCATGTCCTCGATAGGTAGACGCGTTGCCATCAAACTTTGATGACCATCTCGTAAAACTGTCTCCGTTATTGCGACTTGCTGCTGCATGCTAAAACCTCCAAACTGAATCAACTAATGAGTACTATTCATTATATAATATTGGCCTTAGCGACCATAGCCCATTCATGTATTTTTTGTGCATTCTTTTGCATAGTTAGCGCTCAAATCAGCAAGTTAAAAAAGTCCTCTTCAGCAACTCAACTGAAAAGGAACTCTTTTTCACTGTTAAAGCGACGCTAAGCAGGTGTCTAAATCTACCAAAGCACGACTAGCAATAGCTTCATAACGTTCTTTTTTGTCACGAATGCGTGGGCCTTCTAACTCTTTGATAATGCCAAAGTTGACGTTCATTGGTTGGAAATGCTTACTCTCGGCATGAGTCACATAGTGAGGCAAACTCCCAATAGCCGTTGTCTGTGGAAAGACCATGGCTTCCTCACCTTTGAACAAACGGGCTGCATTAATACCTGCTACTAAACCTGAAGCAGCTGATTCGACATAACCTTCAACTCCAGTCATTTGACCTGCGAAGAAAAGATTTGGATTGTTACGAGATTGGAAGGTTTCGGTTAAAAGATTTGGTGAATCCATATAGGAATTACGGTGCATGACGCCGTAGCGGACAAACTCAGCATTTTCAAGCCCTGGAATCATTTGGAAAACACGCTTTTGCTCACCCCATTTGAGGTGCGTTTGGAAACCAACGATATTATAAAGGCTTCCAGCTGCATTATCTTGACGCAATTGCACAACAGCATAAGGCGTTTTAAATTCTCCATCGCGAGGACCTGTATAGTCATCTGGATATTCCAATCCAACGGGTTTCATAGGTCCATAAAGCATGGTTTTAATGCCACGTTTAGCCATAACTTCAATCGGCATACAGCCCTCAAAATACTTTTCTTTTTCAAAAGAATTCAGCGGGGCTTCTTCTGCGGTTGTCAGAGCTTCATGGAAAGCCATGAATTCTTCTTTGGTCATAGGACAGTTGAGGTAAGCAGCCTCGCCTTTATCGTAGCGAGATTTGAGGTAAACCTTGCTCATATCAATAGTAGATTTATCAATGATAGGCGCTGCTGCGTCGTAGAAATAGAATCCATCGCCACCATTCAAAGCGTGAATTTTTTCTGCCAAGGCATCTGAAGTCAATGGACCCGTCGCGATAACCGTAATGGCATCGTTAGGAATTGCTGTGATTTCATCACGAATGACCTCAATGAGAGGATGATTTTCCAACTCTGCAGTGACACTCTCTGCATACCCCTCACGGTCAACAGCCATTGCTCCCCCAGCAGGTACACGATTAGCTTCACCATTACGCATAATAATGGAATCCAAGCGACGCATTTCTTCTTTGAGAAGACCGACTGCATTGGTTAAGCTATCACCACGAAATGAGTTGGAACAGACCAATTCGGCAAAATTAGTAGTTTTATGTTGCGGTGTTGCTTTGACACCACGCATTTCATACAATTTAACGGGGATACCGCGCTTAGCAATCTGATAGGCAGCTTCAGAACCAGCTAGCCCAGCTCCAATAACATTAATATAAGTTGCAGTTGATTGAGACAAGTCACTAATACCTCTTCGGGAATGACATCTCTTAGATGACAGACCCACAAATCTTTCTAATGTAGTTACCTGACTTATTATAACAGAAATAAGAAGAAAGAAAAAGAAAGAGACTAAGCGTTAGCCTCTTTCTACGGGAACCCTTTTAACTAGAAGAAACAAATCCATGCTGCGACAAAAACACTGAGAATACTAAATAAAGACCCAATCAGGTAGTATTCTGCAAATGCTGGACTTTCCGAAATTTTATTGTAGCGAGCAATAGATTTAGCGGTAAAGACCAGCCCTATTGAAGCAAATTGCCCCATGATCATACACACACCAATAACAATTCTCTCTAGAATTCCTATGGTAGCCCCCGCTCCTATGATCGTGTCCATTTTTTCTCCTTGGTCAGGCTGGTATTTACTGAAAAAGAGTTTAAAGACAATATTAGTTGGTTTGGTAATGAGTAGGATAAATAAAACGGTCATCAAAATAGGTATCGGAAGCCAATTAGGCAAGGTCACCCCTGCTAACCTTAGCCCAGCAAATGAACTAATAGCGATATGTAAGCATTGATCCAGCAGAAAAATCCACTCTCTTTTCCATTTTAGAGAGTTAGCCACCTTTGGCTTTAGCCAGTCAATAAGCGCGTGACTTATCATGACCAAAAGGCTCATCAACCATGCTTGTGGGATAATGAGGGTTAAACAAATTAGGGGAATGCTAACTCCAATCAAGTGGTAACCTAAATAAGTCACATGTTTTTCTTTTAAATCAGCTACTTGCTGACTTTGTAACTGGTAGTCTGATAACACATGACAAATGAGAAACAGGGTAAGTGTAGGGGTTTGAGCTAGGTAGTGAGAGACACCATTAATCATCAGCTTCCTCCTTGATTTGTTTGAGACAGTTTAGTGCACTCTGCCGTGTTCTCAGATAAATTTTAACATGACTACTTTTTAGACGTTTTGACAAAGCGCTAGAGTTAAGAGATAATTGCTTTCCGAGTCGTTGTTGATCAAAGTATTCTTCATAAATACCCAAATCTAAAAGCGTGTCAAAAATTTCCCATTGACTAGCTCGCCAGTTGGCTTTAATAGCATCTCCAGCTGCTAGTAAACTGTTTAATACCACATCCTGGTTGTGATGACCAGTCCGAAGAGCTAATGTAGTATTACCATAATCATTTTTTTGATGAATATAACGAATAGCCTCACGAGCATGCCAATATGCAGGTCCATCAGCCCCAATACTAATATCAGGATTGATGTCTGTTAGAATAGAACCTACTCCTACTCCAAATCGAATAGGGATATCCATGTGATGATTAATCAAATCAATCAGATGGAAAATAGGAGTATCCATCTGAAAAAGTCCTTGAAATTCATCTCCCAACGTCAGGGATAACTTAGAAATAATATAAGGAGCAAAGGTTTTGTTGAGGTCGTCTAAATAAGCTGCTAAAGTTTTTTGAACTTTGGAACGATCCGTCAATTGTTTGGACTGGATAATATCTCCAATAAGCGCTATATATGTCATAAGAGTCCCCTTTCTTACAGTCTATTATAACGGACTAATACAAAAAAGTCCATTATAAAGGAATTTTTAGAATTATTCCTTTATAATGGACGTCAAATCAGTTGTTAATTAACACGAGTTGTCGTTGTCCCAGTTTTGATAATCTCTACTGTAGCATTAAGGGCACCTTCAACTAGGTTTTTAACGGCTTCATCAGTATAATAAGCTGCATGAGGTGTATAAATAACCTTAGGATGGTTAATCAAAGCTTTAAATAGTGAATCTGTAATTTCTTGACCTTCAAAATTCTTAGGTATATAAGGTCCTTCAAATTCGTAAGTGTCAATACCAGCTCCGCTCAGTAAGCCTGCATCCAAAGCATCCAGTAAATCTTGCGTCTCAATGAGGGCACCACGCGCCATATTCATCAAAATAGCCCCTTTTTTGAATGATTTAAATAAATCAGCATTGAAAAGGTGTGTGTTCTCTGCAGTTGGCGGCATGTGTAAGGAAACAAGATCAGCATCTTTAATCGCTTCTTCTACAGATTCCTTATAGTCCAAGACAGCTTTGGCAGCATCGCTTTGGTAAATATCATATCCAACGACCTTGCAGCCAAAACCTTTAAAGATTTTAGCAGTAGCTAGACCAATACGTCCAGTTCCGATAATCGCAACTGTCATATCACCTAAAACACGACCGCGGATAGGGAGTCCCCAAGTGAAATTTTGTTTTTTAACATTTTCACGAATCAACTCCACATGACGAATTAAATTAAGGGCAATAGTAACCGTAAATTCTGCAATGGATTCTGGAGAATAGCTAGGAACATTTGTGATAATAATGTCATTTTCGCTGGCCAAATCAAGGTTATACATATCGACACCAGCACTGCGCTGAGCGATTTGTTTAATCCCCATTTCCTTTAAGAGAGGATAAATCGCATCATCTAAAGGACCAATTTGGGCATTGGCAATCCCGTCAAAGCCTTCAGCTTCTTTAACCGTTTCAGGGGTTAAGGGAGATTCTGTCAAGGAAATCTCAATCCCATTGTCATCAGCCCATTTTTTTGCTAAGACTGCTTCTTCGCCTCTAACATTATATAATTTTAATTTCATCAAAAGTTCCTTTCTTAGATATTAAGCTTGTAATCCATTGGATCAATCACTTTAAGCACCTTAATAAAGAGGTAGTTAAAGATCATATTAAGCACAATGGGTGCCCCTACAAAAATGATAATGATAAGTAGAATATTTACTGGAGACCATCCGCCTTTAGCTAAATTAAGGGCATTGATAGGTCCGATCAAACCACTAATCCCAAAGCCTGCACTAGCAGGTGTTCCTTGAATATTAAAGATAGCACCAATAACACCAAGTACAGCTGCAGAACATAACATTGGCAACATGATTTTTGGTTTTGATAAAACGTTGGCCATTGAAATTTTTGGTGATCCCAAGACGTGAGCAAGTGAAGTTCCTTTTGAATTAACAGCCCAACCTGCTAAGCAAAGTCCAAAGCTTGCGGCACAAATACCTAAGTTTGCAGCACCTGAACCAATACCAGATAAGTTAATCGCAAGAGCAATTCCTACCGTTGTAATTGGAGAAACAATAAGGAAGCAGAAAATCATAGCAATCAGGAGAGACATCAAAATAGGTTGTAAACCAAGTAGAGACGCAATTCCTTGACCAATCATGGTTGTAATCATCTTCACGTATGGCAACAAGACACGTCCAACACCACCAACAAGTAAAAGAGTTACTGTTGGGACAATAATTAGTGTGAATGATTTAGTCTTATCAGAGAGAAATTGAATCAACAAAACCCCTAAAGCTGCTGTAATTCCCATATTGATGATGTCTCCAGTTCCTTGCATGGTGATAACACCGTTAGCAAAATTAGGTGATCCACCTGCAAATATAACAGCAAGACCTAACGAAGCAGATTGAATGGGGTTAAATTTGAAGTTCATGCCGACAAACATCCCGATAACGAGCCCCATTAAGGTGGTTGCAATAGCTGTTGCAGCAATCAAAGTGCCAAAACCACTCCACATTGGCAAAAGTGCCTTCATCAATTCTCCTAAGATTGCTCCTGGAATGAGAACAACTACTGTTCCCATAGCTAAACCATTTAGCACATTCATGGTAAATGATTTTGGTGTTTGTTTTATAACCTCTTTGGACATCAAAATAGCCTCCTAAAAAAATTAAATATTGTTTGTGATTTCACTAACTAAATATAGCACATTGAAACTAAAAAGAAAAATTGCAAAAAATTATAGAACTATAACTCTGACTAATAGTTCCTATCAATGTCAAAAAATCATAGGGTTAGGAGCAAATATGATATACTAGAGCTTAAAGAAAAGGATCTACTATGGATATTAGACAATTAACCTATTTTATTGCAGTTGCTGAAACAAAAAATTATTCCCACGCTGCTAAAAGTTTGTTTGTGACACAACCTACTCTTTCTCAATCAATTAAAAGGCTAGAGTCCGAGTTGAACACGACGCTTTTTACACAAAGTGGTCGGCAGCTATTACTAACCGAAGCTGGAGATATTCTTTATCACAAAGGCAAAGACCTTGTGGATGACTTTAATCAAATTGTTGCGGATATTCAGCAATTAAACCAAGAAAAAAAAGAGATGATTCGTGTTGGATTAACGTCATTGTTTGCTATACAATTCATGAAACAAATTTCAACCTTTATGGCTACTCACTCAAATGTTGAAGTATCGCTTATACAGGATGGTTCTCGCAAATTACAAGAATTATTGTCCCAAGGAAAAATTGATATTGGTCTTCTCTCCTTTCCAAGTATTCGAAAGGATATTACCATTGAGCCATTACAAACATCCACAAAAGGCTATAAGGTCAGTATCGTTCTTCCCAAACAGCACCCTTTGGCGCAACACCCTCAGTTAAAACTTAAAGATTTAAAAGGCTATAAGATTGCTTCTTTAAACGATCACTACATGCTAGGCGAAATGCTTCCTAGAAAATGCCGAGCTCTTGGTTTTGAACCAGATATTGTCTTTAAACACAATGATTGGGAAGTTCTTATTCATAGTTTGCACGATTTGAATGCCTTGACTATCCTCCCGAGTGATTTTGAGAGCCTTAATCAGGTAGATAACTTAGTTTGGATCCCTTTGCAAGATAAAAATGATTTTTACCCTATTGGGATTGCTTACCGAGATGATGCGAGTTTCAGTCCAGTTATTGAGGAATTTTTAAGCCTTTTAAAAACCAACTAGCGATTTGTGTAGTTAAAAATACTTTTGTAAACAAAGAAAGAATTGGAACAAGACAAGGAGTTCCAATTCTTTCTTTTATTTGATTTTTTCTTCTTTGTAATCACACGTTTCATTGCTACAAACCACTTGTTTGCCGCCACCACGTACTTTCTTTTCAACCAGATAGTCACCAGACTTAGGACAGTCACGTCCAACTGGTAAATCCCAAGAAGTGAAGTCACATTCTGGGTAGCGATCACAACCATAAAAAATCCGATTGCGCTTAGTTTTTCGTTCAATGACTTGTCCTTTATGACAAATTGGACAGGTAACACCGATTTCTTTAGTGATGGCTTTTGTATTACGACACTCAGGGAAGTTGCTGCACGCGTAAAATTTCCCAAAACGTCCTAACTTAATGACCATTGGGTGGCCACAAACATCACAGTCAAAACCAGCTGGTTCATCTTTGATTTGAATCTTTTCAATTTCAGACTCAGCCTTATTCAATTCTTTGACAAAGGGTTGATAGAATTGATCGATGACATGTTGCCATTCTTCTTCACCGATTTCAACTTGATCTAGCTTACCTTCCATCTCGGCAGTAAAGGCAACATCAACAATATCTGGGAAAAATTCGACAATAAGCTTGTTGACAATTTCCCCAAGCTCAGTTGGCTCAAAGCGCTTAGCAGATAATTTAACATAGTACCTGCGTTGAATCACTTCTAAGGTTGGGGCATAAGTTGATGGTCGACCGACCCCATTTTCTTCTAAAGTTTTGATCAGAGTTGCTTCAGAGTAACGAGCCGGAGGTTGCGTAAAGTGCTGTTCTGGAGAAGTTGATACCTTTTTAACAGTTTCTCCTTCTGCCATCTCAGGTAACATTTTGTTTTTATCTGAGTCATTGTAAACAGCCATATAACCATCAAATTTCATTTGGCTGCCATTGGCAACAAAAAGCACTCCATTTTGCTCCAAATTCACTTTAACTGTATCAAAGACAGCTGCTGTCATTTGGCTAGCCACAAAACGATTCCAAATCAGAGTATAAAGTTTTAACTGATCCTTGTTAAGGTATTTGGCAATAGCTTCTGGTGTATGATTGACGCTAGATGGACGAATAGCTTCGTGAGCATCTTGGGCACCACTGGTATTTTTGACACGATTTCCATGTTTAGAATAATTAGCTCCAAAACGATTACTGATAAATTGGGCAGCATCATTTTGCGCTACAGGACTAATCCGTGTAGAATCAGTACGCATATAGGTAATTAAACCTTGAGTTCCATTTTCTCCTAAATGAATCCCCTCATAGAGTTGTTGGGCTACCATCATGGTTTTACGCGTTCTGAAATTGATTTTATTAGCAGCATCTTGTTGTAGAGAAGAGGTCGTATAAGGTAATGGAGCATTTCGACGGCGCTCTTTTTTCTCAACCTTACTAACCAAGAAATCATCACCTTTTAATTTAGCAAGAACTGCTTTAACGTCATCATTGTTGGAAAGTTTCATCTTCTTGCCATCAAGACCGTAAAAACTTGCTTGAAACTTCTTGGTTCCTTTTTTGAAGAGGCCATCAATAGACCAGTATTCTTCTGGAACAAAGGCTTTGATTTCATTTTCACGGTCAATGATGAGTTTTAAAGCAACCGACTGGACACGTCCTGCTGAAAGGCCTTTTTTGACCTTTTTCCAAAGAATAGGTGAGATGGAGTAACCTACAATACGGTCCAAGACGCGACGGGCTTGTTGAGAATCCACTAAGTTCATGTCAATTTGGCGAGGTTCCACAAAAGCATTTTTCACCGCATCTTTGGTAATTTCATTGAAAACCACTCGGTTTTTATCTTCAGGATCGAGTCCTAGAATATGTGACAAATGCCAAGAAATAGCCTCTCCCTCACGGTCCGGGTCACTTGCCAAGTAAACTTTTTTAGCAGCTTTGGCTTCTTTTTTCAAAGAGTTGATAAGGGGGCCCTTACCACGGATATTAATGTATTGTGGCTCATAATTATTATCAAAATCAATAGACATAGAGGATTTTTTTAAGTCACGAATATGCCCTACTGAAGCGACAACTTTATAACTGCGTCCAAGATATTTTTCAATAGTCTTAGCTTTGGCAGGTGATTCAACAATAACAAGATTTTTCTTTGCTGCTGATTTCTTTTTAGTGGTAGACTTTTTAGTCCCCGTTTTCGGCTTAGTTGTAGTTTTTGTTCCCAATTCGACACACTTCCTATAACAGTTTGCTTAAAGCTTATAGCATAATATCCCATTTTTAAGGAACTGTCAATAAAAAAATGCTATATAGGAAGAAACTTTGTTATTTTTGATATTCAGAAAGGATGTCCATCCCTGATGTGACGCAGGTTGCTCCCTCTTTTATAAGCTGTAAACAACCTTCGGATTCGCCGTCCAAAATGTTCCCTGGAACAGCAAAAATATCTCGCCCCTCTTCTATCCCGATTTGACAAGTAATCAAGGAACCTGAGCGATTTTTTGCTTCAACGACGAGAATACCTCGACTAAGCCCTGCAATAATACGATTACGTTCCGGAAAGTGATACGATAGTGGTTCTTCTCCTGGACCGTATTCCGTCAAGATAAGGTGTTTCCTTCCTAAGAATGTTTGTAATTCTCGATTTTCTTTGGGATAAAAACGGTCTAATCCTGTTCCTATCACCGCAATGGTTTGTCCTCCGTTTTTAAGACAGGCTAAATGTGCACTAGTGTCAATACCTCGAGCGAGTCCGCTAACAATCACAAAACGGTTCCCGAGCTCTTTAAGAATTTTACGGACAGACTTTACTCCTGTATCGCTTGAGCGCCTGGAGCCAACAATGGCTAATTTAGGTTTATCAAGAAGATCTAAATTGCCTTGAAAAAACAAGAGGACGGGCGGATTATATATTTCTTTCAAAGCCATTGGGTAATGTTTATCTAGGATAGAAATACTAGGGAATTGTTTAAATTCCATTTTTAACTTTTGGATATCTAACTGCTTATAGGTTTCTATAAAGTGAGACGGGTGTTTACAACCAGAAACAACGGCCATGTCTCGAAGCGACAACGATTTTTCCTGTTGCTTTTGGTAGTCAAGAATATTGAGAATATTTTTGTTAGTCAGTCCAGCCTTCTTTAGCTTATAAAGTTCAAAATGATTCACTAAGTTACCTCCCTACTTCTTTTATTCGTAAAATAAAGAAAAAAAGTCTGCAATCTGCAGAACTTTTTAAAGGTTATTAGAATCAGTTAGTAAGCCTTAATAAGGATTACATGGACTTGATTGGTTCAAAACTCTTGCGATGAATTGGTGTTATCCCGTGTGTCCGCAAACCGTCCAAATGTTCTTTGGTACCATATCCTGAGTTTTTAGCAAAGCCATAACCAGAAAAAATGCGATCATAGTTAGCCATCATCTGATCTCTGGTGACCTTAGCTACAATTGATGCTGCTGCAATAGACAAGGAATTGGCATCGCCTTTAATAATAGACTGTTGTGGAATGGCAATATCCAATGTCATGGCATCAATCAAGAGATAATCTGGCTGTGTGAGTTGGCCCTCTAACTGTTTAATGGCTTCTAGCATAGCTAGTTTGGTTGCTTCATAAATATTGACCTCATCAATAAGCTGATTGTCAATAATACCGATACCGATAGCCAAAGCCTTTTCTTTCACTGCCTGATAAATGGTCTCATGCTTAGATTTAGGGATTTTTTTAGAATCATTCAGACCTTTAATTTTGCAATGTTGAGGTAAGATGACACAAGCTGCGACAACGGGACCTGCTAGGGGGCCACGTCCCACCTCATCAATACCTGCAATGGCTTGGTAGCCTTCTTTATAAAGCGCTTTTTCATAAGAAAGCATGGCTTCTAATCGTTCTTCCTCTGCTAAATCGGTCTGAATAGCCTTTTGTCGACTTTTTAGCGCTTTTTGGACGCCTAACCTAGCGTCAGTTGCCAATTCTTGAAAGAGGGGGTCTGAGAGGCTAGTAACAGCTTCCAAGCTTTCTTTGATGGCTTTAATACTAGTCGACATCTATATCTCCCACCTGATCTAAGGTGTATTGACCTAATTTACCATCACGAACTTCCTTGACGAATAAAGTGTAGAAACGGTCGTAATCATCTTTAAATCCCAGTTGGCGTGTCAAGGTCATAATGATTTCAGGAGCTTCTCCCTCAAGAGGAATATTCTTAAAACGCTTAGTAAGGCGACTAGGATAATGTGTTTTAAAGTAATTCAAACCAAAAATAGTGACCTCATCCATTGGTAGTAATTGGTCCTTGATAGCACCTGTTAAAGCTAATTTTAAGCCAACCAATTCGTCCTCAAATTTTGGCCATAAAATACCAGGGGTATCTAGAATTTCCAATTCCTTATTGGACTTCAACCATTGTTGCCCTTTGGTCACACCAGGTTTATTACCAACCACAGCAATTTTCTTACCAGCCAAGCGATTCATCAAGGTAGATTTACCAGCATTCGGAATGCCAATAATCATGGTTCGTAAGGTTTCTTTTTGAATACCACGATCACGTAGACGCTGAATTTTATCAGCCATGAGTTCCTTGGCTGCTTCTGTTACTTTTTTAACCGTTGATTGTTCTTTAGAATTGATGGCTAATGTTTTAATGCCCAGGCTTTCGTAGTAGGCTTTCCACTCTTTAGTTCGAGTTGCATCTGCCAAGTCAGCTTTATTTAAAATCATTAATTTAGGTTTATCACCAACAATTTTGGTGAGCATGGGATTTTGACTAGAAAGTGGCAAGCGTGCATCCACTAAAATAGTTACAAAGTCAACATGCTTTAAATTTTCCTGAACCTGTCTTCTGGCTTTGGACATGTGTCCAGGAAACCATTGAATAGTAGCCATAGAGTTTAAATTCCTTTCGTAGCAAGGTTTTTTATACATAACACTTGCTATTTTCTATTGGGGACCAAATAAGAGCCAACATTTTGCAGTCACAAAGCCAGCTGATTATCAATCTTTTTTTAGTTTCTTTTTTAAGAGAAAGAAAAACAGCCATTTATATAGCTTAGTGACTAAATTGATTTTAGACTACTCTTTTTCTCTAAAATCAGACAAAGAAAATTTGACCGCTTTATATTATATCATGATTTTTGTGATTTTTCCGACTTCTGTTCTATCTTAACCGTTTTCAAAAGCCTTTGAAAAAATAAAAACTGATTTATGAATTGAGTTAATCATCTCGTTATACATGTTTTATAATCTCATATTTCTCTTCAAGAAAGATTATTGTAGACTATTGTTCTAAGATTCAGATTAATATACAAAAATCTTAGAGCATCTTTCCAGCATCTGCTCTAAGATTTTTAGGATATCGATATGTCAAACTGCTAAACTAATTTAAGTCTTTTTCCTGTTCAACTTGTTCATTTAAATTGCTCTGCTATTTCTTATAAATAAGATTCTGTAGCTGAATTTACTTCATCGTATAATCGGAATTAGACACTCTAGTCAATCATCATGATAAAACTTGTTACAGCTAGGGCAACTGAATCAATCAAAGCCTAACGTTTAGTTCATTTATTAATTTTTAAGTTAGGAGCACTGATATATGGACTATTTCGGCTATACATCAGATTTAATTCTCACTAATAAAAAACTAGAAAAAACTAAAATTCCCATTGATAAATAAGCTGATAACTCTGTATGTTGTGTGGCTATAAAAACCATAAACATAGAAAGCAAACTTCCTATACAAGTTATTAGAAATCCCAAACCGGACTCAATCGCTCCCATTTTATCTTCTGGAACTTGTTTAAAAAACAACTCTTGGAGTTTAGGGTTGATTATCCCCATAAAGAAAGCACTTCCAAAAGCTCCAAAAAGAATTAAACTATAGTCAGAGAATAATATCCCAAAAGAAATAGTCAAATTTGCCATATTTGAAACTAAAATAGCCGTTCGTATAGATAATTTTTTAGTCAAAAAAGCAGTACAGATATTTCCTAAAATCATTCCTACAAAAACAGAAGTGGATAATAATCCTAAAGAAAAACCGACAGATAGACCCATGAATTGACGCTTTATTAGTAATAAACTAGATAAAGGCAGAATCATCCCCAAAATGCTTTGTCCGATAGCTAGTATAGTATATAGCTTTAGTATACTTGAAAAGCTAAACAACACTTGTAATGACTGCCAAATGTGAGTAACATAATTTTTTACATTAAAGTTTGTTGTCTGGGGCAATGTTTTTTCATAGTCTTCCAAATCCTTACGAATATAAAACAATCCTAAAAAAGCAAATAAGAAAGTCAAAGCATTTATCACCGCAAACCACTGTAAACTAATAAAACCTAAGGCTAATCCCCCACAAAGATTGGCAAAGACCTGTACTATACTCCCAATTGCTTGATTAAAACCCATTGCTTCAGCAACATCTTCACCAAGCAATTTTATATATAAAGGACTTATCATTGAACCTGTAAATCGTCCGAACATATCAGATAAAAGGTTAATGATACAAATAATTATAATACTAATGATGTTTAAATTGCTACCTGACAGTGCTGCTACAAAGAGATATAGTAAAAATTTACTGAACCCTAATACTAAGCTTTTTGTAATTCTATTTTTTTGAAAATCTGCAAAACTTCCTGTAAATAACTGCATTAAATGTGGCAATTCCTCTGAAGCAGTAATCAGAAAAACTGCAAGAGGAGCAAATGAATATCCTGATACTGCTTGCATGATCGCTAAATAAAACATTGTATCTCCTAATAAAGAGATGTTTTGATTCAGCGAGAGTTGCCTGAAATCTCTATTTTTTAAAAAAACATTCATCGTTTTGACTTCCTATCTAAACTAAATAAAAATTTCTCTTTTAATATTGTCCAGTAAATACCAAAAGTTCCTGTACCAAAATCAAAAACTGATTGACTAGGACACTCGCTTTGAAAAACTAAATAATCATTCGAATCTCGATAAGACCGTGTCAATAAAATTATCACAATTTTATTATACAATTCTTTATTTTCTGTATATGCAATCGTTTGTAATAAGCTAGCTAATCCATGACAGTAACTAGTCCCCATATTAAGATGCTGCTTAAACAATTCATTTTGAGCTTTAATCAGTAACAACTGATATTTTTCCTGTTTAACTAAACATAAATATAATATCAACCCTGAAAAACCTTCACACCAGGAATAATCTAATGACTTAAGTTTATCAAAACCTGTTAACAGTTGTTTCCTGATTACATCTGCAATAAAGTCTGAGAAACTATTTATTGCGTCATCATAAATATCATCCTTATAGATTCGAGAATAACAGTTTAGCACATAAGCAAGGCCTGCTTTTCCATGGGCAAAACCATATTCCATTAAGTTATTTACAGATATTGTTGAAAAAGAATTAAAAATCTCTTCAATATTCTCTTTAATAAATAAATCAACTTGCACATCTTCTATGACACTGGAATATTTCATTAAAGACAATAGTATTCCAGCTTTCCCTAAGGCAAAGTCAACACATTTTTCATTTTTATATTGTTCCATAAGATTTTGAACAATTTGTTCACAGAAGAAAAGGTAATCGGGATCAGTACTAGTTTCAAAGGTAGTAATCAAAGACCATAAATAACCTGAACGACCAAATAATAAGGAATTCTCGTACTCAAATGGTGCCAAAAGATTATTTACTTCATTGACCTGAGTAATTAGATTCTTTATTTTCTCTGATCTTCCATGATAAAATTTATTTATCATAACTATATAACCAGCTAAGCCATGTTGGATTGATAACGGACTGATAAATTCTCCAAATTCGCTTGACTTCGCAATTCGGCCATGCTTATCTACCGTTCGGTTTAATAAATCATTTGTGATTTCAATAATTTCTTTATGAAAATCATAAGAAAAGGAATGGTTAGATAAAGTTGAAGGCAGACTTTCACTTCTATCCTCAAGTAACATTGGAATATTTTGACTGGTCTGTGTGGACTCACTCATCTTTAAGACTATTTTTATCCAAGATGATTGGTAAGGAGTCAAATCATCCGATTCTACAGCAAGATCGATTACTAGCATTACCTTCTGCATAGAACTCAAATTTAATTTTCCGTCACCCTTTGAAACTGGCAGTACATGTCCTATCAAAATAGCTATAGCTACCATGCCTAGAGCAAAGTAACCTTGCTGTATATTTGCAATGGATAAATCCGTATCTTGGTTCAACATACCCGGTGTTTGAACACGCCGAACGGGGGCTTTTTCATTACTTATATTTTCTAAATCAATCAAGCTTACCTGACCATTTTCTTTATAGATGAAATTCGTTGGAGACAAATCTACTAACAAATATCCTTCACGATGAAGTTCATTAATAATTTGAACTATATTCTGAATATATTGTTCTTTCTGCTTAGTAGAAACACCGTTCCTTAAAGCTATCTCAAAAAAATTCTTTCCAGAAATCTCTGTTTGAACTAAAAAGTAATTACCTTCTAAATAAAAATCATCTACATAATTTGCAGTATAACTTTTATCTAAAAATTCTTGCAACATCATTTTCTCATTTTTTAGTTCATTTATCGCCATCCATTTCTCATCATTACTATTCCCAACAAATGGTCGAGCTTGTTTTATAATTACAGGTTGTTCTGTGTCTTTTTTGACAGCACGATACACATTCCCTCTATTAGTTTTTTTTAGAATAGAAATAAAATGGTAATTTTGTAGTTTTGAGTTATAGATTGTTTCTTTTTTATTTGAAAAATAATAATCTTTTTCTTCCTCAGAAAACAGCGGAACTACCCAGTTTGGAGTATAAGGAGTGCTACCTCTAACATCCTCTACCAAATTCCCTTTGTCGTCTTCTATCATATGAATGATTTTATTTTTCTTCTGGTTAAATACACGTCGTGCTTGAAAACCGCCATATCGATAATGAATCGGTGAATTTATTCCAAGCTGAAAATCACTCATAATTTGAGGAGCTTGATAGTCTTTCAATAAATCGTTAAGTTTAATAATTAAGTGTCTAGCCTCTTTACAATTATTCGGATAAATTGTGATAAATTTATTTGCAGTAGAGGTATCATTTCGAGGAGAGTTAATTTCTGCTAATACTGTACTATTTTTAGCAACCTTAAAGTTACATTTTTCTTGTAGCAATAGTTTTGAAACTTTCTCAAAGATGATAAGAGCATCAGTCATCTGACTGCTGATGTGAATCTTCCATCCCTGCTTTTTGAGTTTTTTTCCGATAGAATAATAAACCCAAGTTTCATTTTCTTCCTAAGCAGTAGGTTCAAAACTAGTAATTGCATTATTTAATAAATCCATATTTTATACCAATATAAAACAAACAGGCATAGACTTGCCTATGCCTGTCTAATAAGTATTAACTAAAAGTTGAGCCACAAACTACAATTGTTGCTTTGCAGATTTTCCATTCAATTGATGGTGTGAACTCTACTGGCAATGTTTCCAATTCAAGTAATGAATTCATAAATTTCTCTCCTTTCTGTATGAGTAGAACTTTTGTTCCTACTAAGTTTACTAAAATATAAAAGACACTTACTTTTTTCCCATATATGCTTGCTGACTATCTTCCGCTAAATTCTTTTTCAAATGACCTTCATAAGTTTTTGCTAAAGAGTTACTTCCGGCTAATTGTATTGCGGTAATACAATTTTTCATCTCAGTAACAGCATTACTACTTCTTTCTTTTTTGTACAGATATAAATTTTGGGCATACTTAAAAACTAAGCGTTCATAAATTTCTGTCTCTATAAAAAAACATTGATTTAACAGTTTTTCAAAGTATAACGCATCAATAAACTTTTCTCTTTCAATACATGTAATGTATGCATTAAGCAACATGGTTGAGATCATCCGTCGATTATTAGGAATTTCTTTGTAAAAGTCTGACCGCCGAGACATTTCCCTCGCTAAAACCATGAAAACATCATGGTTTATGACATCTAAAGTATTCATGAAAATCAATAATTCATAATATCCCCAGTATTCTACACTAAATAAATAGTCAGTTAAGTCATCTAAATCCTTTTTATCGTAGTAATTTTCTCCTGATAAATCTTGTAGGCGAATTTTCAATAAAATCATATTGATTTGATGAAATTTCTGTCGTTTATTCTCCGATTCCATCTGTGAATAAAGAAGTTTTTTCATGCCTTCGACATCACGGGTAGATACAAAGTGGCGTACTTTTAATAAAAGTTCGTTTAAGTCATCTCGACGAAAGTCGTGAACCGCATACATAAACTCATCAATCGGCATATTGATTTCATCTAAGATAAGCATGAACTTTGAAACTGTTAAATCTGTCTCTCCCTTCTCAAATCGTGAGAGCTGAGACGTTGAAATACCTGCTTTTGCAATATCTTTTAACTTTAGCCCTCTTGATTCTCTAAACTTTTTAAAAATTTCTCCAAAATTTTTCATTTTAAACCTCTATCACGCATATATGGGAATAAATTTAAATTAACTTCATAATAGCATACAATATGAAAAAATAAAAGTGAGGATTATCACATGAAAAAACACGGTTTGTTAACACTTCTTCTGATTATATGAGAAAGTATTATTGTTATTGGTATAGGATAAGTCAAAGATCTAGTTGTTCACATTGAATGATTAGATTTTTTATTTTTTGGAACAGCTAATTGCTTTGAAAATAGGGAAATTGAGGATAATCATTGGCTATGATTTACAGTTTTCACTTGCAATTAGTTTTTATTAATCATATAATCTAGTTATCAAAACTAGATAGAAGAGTGACAAATGATTTTCCCATCATTACCTTATTGGCAAGACCTTCCTGATTTAGACCTTTATTTAGATCAAGTTCTATTGTACGTCAATCAATGCACGGATTTTTCTATGGTGTCAGATAATAAATCGTTAACGGCATCAATGATTAATAATTACGTTAAACATGGTTACGTGGCTAAACCTATCAAGAAAAAATACCAAAAGCAACAACTAGCGCGCTTAATTGCCATCAGTTTGTTTAAAATGGTATTTCCTATTCAAGACATTAGTCGAGTATTGCAAAAATTACAGTCAGAAGCTGATTCGGAAAGACTTTACAACACCTTTGTGTCCTGTTGGAATCAGCAAGTTCCCATTGAGGAAGACGTTCCGCAGATTGTGCAGGTTGCCTGTCAAACGGTCAAAGATTACCACAAAACTATTTATTTATCACAGGAGGTGACACAATGAACCAAACCTTTAAACAAAGTCTTCCGTTGTCCTTTAACGAGGAAGTGGCTAATAGTGTGACACATGCTATTGGGGCATTGGCTATGCTAATCTTACTGCCTATTTCGGCTAGTTACTCTTACCAAACCTATGACATCAAAGCAGCTGTTGGAATCTCCATCTTTGTTATTAGTCTTTTTCTGATGTTTCTATCTTCTACGATTTACCATTCTATGGCCTATGGTTCTCTGCATAAATACATTTTACGTATTATTGATCACAGTATGATTTACATTGCTATTGCAGGGAGTTATACACCAGTTGCCCTGTCTCTTGTTTCCGGTTGGCTAGGTTATGTGATTATTGTTCTACAGTGGGGGATCACACTTTTTGGTATTTTATACAAAATTTTTGCCAAACGCATTAATGAAAAATTTAGCCTTATCCTTTATATTGTCATGGGTTGGCTTGTTATTTTTGTCTTACCTGTTATCATTCAGAAAACAAGCCTTACTTTTGGCCTCCTTATGCTACTAGGAGGCTTAGCTTACACCATTGGTGCGGCTTTTTATGCCAAAAAAAGACCTTACTTTCACATGATTTGGCATCTTTTCATCTTATTGGCCTCAACCCTTCAATTTATTGCCATCACCTTCTTTATGCTTTAAAATAGGTGGTCTGATAAGAGTCAAACAGAGTTTCCTATGCCTTTTTTATAGGGACATTCCTTAAGAGAAATGGTATAATGGTTAACAATTAATAAGTGATTAGAAAGTAGAGACCTCATGAAAACTGTTCGTATTTTTTACAATCCCAATTCTGGAAAAAAAGAAGATCAGCTTGCCAGTGACGTTAGAGACTATTTTCTTCATCATGGCTTTTCCGAAAAAGATGTTGAAGTGATTACCCCTAAAGATGCAGACCAAGCTTTCCTCCTAGCGAAACAAGCTGCCAAAGATCATATCGACCTCGTCATTCCTTTGGGAGGAGATGGTACGCTTAATAAAATTATCGGTGGTGTATATGAGGGAGGAGCTCACTGTTTAATTGGCTTAGTCCCGTCAGGAACGGTTAATAATTTTGCGAAGGCTCTCCATGCTCCCTTACAAACTTCTGAGGCATTAGATACTATTTTATCTGGTCAAGTGAAGAAAGTTGACATTTGCAAAGCCAATCACCATTACATGATTTCTAGTTTGACGCTTGGGTTACTAGCTGATATTGCTGCAGATGTAACGGCTGATGAGAAAAGACGGTTTGGTCCCTTAGCCTTTTTGAAAGATAGTATTCGAATACTGAGACGAAATCGCAGCTATCATATCTCATTGATTAGCCACAATCATCATATTCATTTAAAAACAAAATTTTTATTAATTACCATGACTAATACCATAGCTGGTTTTCCTTCCTTCTCCCCAGGAGCACAAGCTGACGACGGCTACTTCCAAGTCTACACCATGAAAAAAGTTTCCTTCTTTAAATTTTTATGGCACATTAATGATTTCAGACAAGGCGATTTCTCCAAAGCAGAAGAAATTAGTCATTTCCAAACCAATAGTCTAACCCTTCTGCCTCAGCGTCATAAGCAAACCATCTCTCCTCGTTCCCGAATTGATGGAGATAAAAGTGACTACCTTCCTATTCAGTTAGACCTGATTCCAAAAGCAGTTTCCATTATCGTTCCTAAAGACAATTAAAAAAAGTGCCGTAAGGCACTTTTTTGTCTTATCTAAAAGGTTAACTTTTGTTTTTTTCTGAATTGTCTTCAATATCTGTCTTATCGCTTTTGAGTTGGTTCACTTTAGATTGGATAGTGTGACTAGTTGTTTCACTAAATCCTTCTACCTTTTCTTTAGCCTGTTCTAATGAGTCCTCAACCGTTTCTGCGGCAATACCGCCATACACTTCGACAGCATCTTTAGTATCTTGCCATTTTTCTTCTACCGTTTCTGCCGCAATCCCACCATATACTTCAACAGCATCTTTGGATTCTTGGATTTTTTCGGAAACCGTGTCTAGTACTTTTTTACTTTTATCATGCAAGTAAGTGTTAAGATTTTCAATCTTCTTAGCACTCTCTTTCAACAACTGGTCTTTTTTAGAAGATGAAAGACTCAAATAAGCAATCGTTGCTGCGGCTGAACCTAACAATAATCCTAAAAAGATGCCATGATTTTTCTTAGCCATTGGCTGACCTACTTTCTGTTAGTCGGAGTTTTACTGTCGTTAATAATTTTTTTTGCCAGTTTGACAGCTGGAACGACCAGTAAAACAAGTTGTAAGACTTCGGTAAATTTAATATTTCGTTTTTTCATGAAGCAAATTACTCCTTTTTATCTTTTCCTGATAAATGATCAACAAATCCTTTGAGACTATCTTTAGCATCATCAAGCACTTCTGCAAGCTTCCCTTTAGTATGTTCAGCTTTGCCTTCTGCCTCCAAAGATTTATCATCTGTTAGATGACCTACAGTTTCTTTAATTTTTCCTGAGATTTGGTCTCGTTTAGCATCAAATTTTTCTTCTGACATCGTTACACGCCCTTTCAATTGATGAGTCACCACATTGTCTTATCTAAAAGGATTAATGAATGGTTGCCAAAGTGACTACACCAATTATGTTTGTATTTTCAATAAAATAAGACTCAATCAAATGCTTTGTAAAATAGTTACTAAAGCCTTATATCATCTTAATTTAAAAAGTGACAACACATTTATTAATTTATATTGTCATTATATCATGAGTAAGGTATCTCGTCAAAGATTTTGATTGGTTGGCGTTAACTAGCTTTTCATAATAGTTACCAGATTTTGGCTACTATTAAAAAATCCAAGACCTTTTGAGATCTTGGAAATCTACTTATGTTAACTGATTGAAATCCCAAACATCGGTGACCCAACCGTTGTAAAAGTCAGGTTCGTGGCAGACCATTAAAATGGATCCTTTATAAGCTTTCAGAGCACGTTTGAGTTCATCTTTAGCATCCACGTCTAAATGGTTGGTTGGCTCGTCCAAAATAAGGACATTATTCTCACGATTCATGAGTAAACAGAAGCGTACCTTAGCTTGTTCGCCACCAGAAAGCACTTGGATTTGGCTTTCAATATGTTTTGATGTCAGGCCACAACGGGCAAGAGCTGCTCGTACCTCAGCCTGATTCAAAGCTGGAAAGGCATCCCAAACAGCTTCTAAAGGTGTTTGACGGTTACCACCTGCTACTTCTTGTTCAAAATATCCAACTTCTAAGAAGTCTCCTGTTTCAACCTCCCCTTCTAACGGTTGAATAATTCCTAATAGGCTCTTGAGGAGGGTAGATTTTCCGATACCGTTGGCCCCAATAATAGCAATTTTTTGATTGCGCTCAAAGTTAAGGTTTAAAGGCTCTTTGGTTAAAGGACGGTCATAACCAATCACAAGATCTTTAGCTTGGAAAATAAAACGGCTCGGAGTTCTTGCTTCCTTAAAGTCAAAACTTGGTTTTGGTTTTTCTGCTTGAAGCTCAATCAAATCCATTTTATCCAGCTTCTTCTGGCGAGACATGGCCATATTACGCGTTGCTACTCTAGCTTTATTACGATTAACAAAGTCTTGCAAGTCCGCAATTTCCTTTTGTTGGCGTTCATAGGCTGCTTCTAACTGGGATTTTTTCATGTCATAGACCGCTTGGAACTGATTATAATCACCAGTGTAGCGAACCAAATCTTGATTTTCAACATGATAAACAATATTAATCACATCGTTCAAGAAAGGAATATCATGCGAAATTAAAACAAAGGCATTCTCATAGTTTTGCAAGTAGCGCTTGAGCCACTCAATATGTTCTGCATCGAGGTAGTTTGTTGGCTCATCTAATAGAAGAATATCTGGTTTTTCCAGCAATAGCTTAGCCAATAAGATTTTAGTTCGTTGGCCACCTGATAGAGCAGTGACATCAGATTCCATCCCAAAATCCATCACCCCTAAGGCACGTGCCACTTCATCAATTTTAGCATCCAAAATATAGAAATCACGGCTTTCCAGACGATCTTGCAGTTCGCCGACTTCTTCCATCAAGGCATCAACATCTGCTCCTTCATCTGCCATTGACAGGTAAATGGCATTGATGCGCTCTTCGGTCTTAAATAACTCATCAAAGGCTGTTCGCAGGACATCTCGAACGGTTTGCCCAGCTTCAAGCACTGTGTGTTGATCCAAGTACCCTGCAGTAACATATTTGGACCATTCAATTTTTCCTTCATCTGGCTGGAGGTGACCAGTAACAATACTCATGAAGGTTGACTTGCCTTCACCATTTGCCCCAACCAAACCAATATGTTCTCCCTTGAGAAGACGGAAAGATACATTTTCAAAAATAGCACGATCACCAAAACCGTGACTAAGTTGTTTCACTTCTAAAATACTCATGACTTCTTCCTTAATAATCATCAAAAAAGCCGTTAAAACGGCTTTTTACATTTATTCAATTATGGCAAAATTGTAACTTTTTGTCAATGAAGGAATAGTTGAATCATTCCCGTAGTTACTATTTCACTTAAGGAGTTTGCGCCATTTCAAAAAACAAGTCTACATTCATAAAAAAGCTACTACTTCCTAACTTAGAAAGCAGAAGATTTTCGAAAATACACGAAAAAGGGCGCAAAAATTCCTTGTAGTTACAGCAATTTTTTCGAACGGTTAAACTACCCAGCTGCCTAAGTGCTCTCTTTGTCCTGCTTTGAGTTTTGACAGCGCAAAACCAATCATAACCAAAAAACTCATACTGACTGCCACGTTCATCTTCTTAAGTCCTCGTATGGTATGGGTTTCTAAACGAAAATCTCGGTCAAGTCTGCCATTCAC
>NZ_JBWKAI010000022.1:0-37469 GCF_056500955.1 Streptococcus sp. F2 | reverse complement strand
CGAGTTCTTTATTGCGTTTTCTGAGTTGAATCAGTTCCCGTTGTTCATCTGTCATATTATCAACAGACTTGAAGGAACCCGTTAGTTTGGCTTGTCTGACCCACTTATCGAAGGTTGAGGGCGTTAACTCATATTCTTTGATAAGCTCACTTCGTTTCATTCCAGCATTGTGGAGGTCAACAATTTGTTGCTTAAAATCATCGGCGAAGTGGCGACGTATTTTTCTAGACATATCTGTTCTCCTGTTTTCTTTAGTGTAGAACACTTTATAAATTCTGTCTAGTTTAGTGTAACCGATTCAAAGGCTTGCTGAACCTTATCCAGAGAGTAAGCCATTTCAAGTAATTCTTCGTTTAATTTCTCTTGGAAATAGTATGTTACTTGAGTGTTATTCGTTAATAAACCTTCAATATGGCGAGAGACACTTGTATTGTCTAAATTAATGTCATAGAGGTCAACTAAATCAATAAGTTCGATGTCATTTATTCCCTGAGATGCAGTTTCTTCTATTTTTTTCTTATCCTCTAGTGAAAATCTTGTTGGCTCTATTTGAATAGCAGATCTTTCCTGAATTGGTCTTGTTGCATAAGGGTTAAAGACCCAACTGATTATTTCATCAAAAGTTCTTTCCTCAATCCTTTCTATATCACTGGATTTATGAATACGAATACCTATATTTGTTAGCTCTTCTTCAGAATATTTTTGGTACAAGTCTGTGATATCTTTACCCTGACTTACTAACTTCATAAAGTCATTGTTTATCTGTAAAAATTTTAATTCATCTATTTTTTGACTTCCAGTCACATTCAACGAAAAAGTTGACCTTGCTTTTTTGGAAATAACTAACGGAACGGACGTAAGGTAAGATTTTGGGATATTTTCTTTATACATTCGTTCTAGAATATCATCAACCAGGAATCCGATATTAAATAGTGGATTTTCTTTGAGTTTTTTAATTAGGTTAGGGATAATTTCTGTCGAAACATTATCATACCACCATTTATTGATAAGTGGGTCAATGCTTTCTTGCCTAAATGTTGAGGGTATGCCATTTCCGTCTAATTCAAATAGGATGCTACAGACATTAACTTCAAATGATTTAATTAAATTATCCCCTAACATCAACCAAAGAATATCAAACATTTCTTCAAAATCAATGACAGTTAATTCATTGATAGTACTGGTTCTAAAACTTCTAGCGAGGTTATAACTTTTTTCACCAACAGTAATGTCAATGTCATCTTTCTTGTGAAAAGTATCCATTTCAGTTTCATCAGAAGCCAAAAAATTTTTTCTTTGAATATTGAAATTTGCGAATGTCTTGGAAAGTCTAAGACAGCTGGATTGTATTGAAATTAAATCATCGTCCGAAAAAGAATACATTCTTTTATCTACAGATTCCAAATCTCTAAATAAAATAGAGCTGAAGCAGTGGTAAAACATATTTTCAACAAACTTGGCAATATCTCCAAAAATAATTTCTTTATAGTCCGAGTCGGTTTGAGTATTCAAATAAAGCAATATTGAAGCGGTAACTTGTCGCTTTCCCTTTTCAACTTGGCTAACTTGACCTGCATTACCTAGGTCACTTTGCTTTAAATTATACTTTTTTCTTAAACATTTGATACGAGTAGGTATTTCTTGTGAGTAATTTTCATCAAAAAATTTCATAGATAAGTCCCCTATAAACATGGAAAAGTAGAAAAAATAGTTGTTATCCTAGTTGATTAAAAAAATCTCTGATTTCCTCATCTTTTATAAAATAATATATAATTTTCCCCTCTCTTCTAGTGTCCAAGATGTTTTGATTGGCTAGTTTACGAAGATGGTGGGAGGCAGATGCCATACTGAGATTTAGTAAACAGGCTATATCGCAGACACAGAGTTCTTCAACAGCAAGGAGATAAAAGATGATATTTATCTGTTTATTATCGGTAAACTTTGATAAAATGCGAAGTGATTTTTGGACTTTTTCCTTTTCAAGGTAGTTCGTTGCGGTTGTAACATTTTGTTGATTTATAACATTCACTTGGCAGATACTATCTTTTTTCAAAATATTTTCTCCTAGCCTAAAACAGTCCATAGCATGTCAAAACTGTTGTTTTCAGTCAGGATATATATCCCCAATCCTAAATAAACAACGGCAATAAACCATCTGCTATATTTTTCTAAAGTTTCTCCAACAGAAGAGACTTGTGCCAATTTTTGGGCAGAAAAAACCAAGAGATAAATCATGACTAGAAAGGTAAGTAAAGCCACTATCAAATTCGCTAAATTTAAGGTAGTAAAATATGGGACAAAGACACCAATATTGTCAGCACCACAACTTGCAAAAGTAATCATAGCGACTAGAAAAATCAGGTTTTTATTATCTTTGCTCAACCCTTCTTTGGCAATAGCTTCTCCATCAGAATCTCCTAAAAGCAAAACTTTGAGGCCTAGGAAAATTGGAATCAAACCGAGCAAACCTAAAATTTCTTTACTAGGAATATAATCTAAGACAAATGCAAAAAGCAAACTTAGCAATATTAGACTAACAGAGCCTAGAAATTGTCCTAAATAGATGTTAATGATGTCTTTTCTGCTTTTTCTTTTGGCAAAAAATAACATTAGGATAATAAGTAAGTCTACGGCTGTCCCAGAATACAGGATTATTGAAGTAACAACATTTTGAATCATAAAATACCTCATTCAAATATATTTTTGAATGTATTTTAACATTAAACTTTGTAGATGTCAACTTCAGCTCCACCAAAATATAGATAAGAAGTTAGTGTACCAAATATTAAAAAGCCCTGCCATCGAAATGATAGCAGGGCTTAACTTCAATATCCAAATGATATATTCATCTAAAAAAGGTAGAGTAAAAGGTAGAGTTCTTATTGATTTATATTGCAATGTAATGAACTTCAAAAATTCAAAAATCGCTTAAAATCAATGTTTTGACGTCTAATGACGTGTAGTGAACCCCTTACTTAACTTCTGTAAAGGTTACGTGTTTACGTAATTTTGGTGAGTATTTTTTCAATTGAAGACGGTCTGGAGTGTTACGTTTGTTTTTTGAAGTAAGGTACAAGCGTTCACCAGATTCTTTGTGTTCAAGTGTAATATTTACGCGCATGGTATCTCCCTTCTATTATTTAGCTTCGTTAGCTTTAGCGATTTTACGTCCTTTGTAGTATCCTTTAAGGGATACACGGTGAGAACGTGAGTAATCTCCAGTAGTTTCGTCGAATTGTACAGATGGAGCTGTCAATTTGTAGTGTGTACGACGTTTGTTCTTTTTAGCTTTTGACGTGTGACGTGCAGGAACTGCCATTTTTTCTATCCTCCGATTTAAACTTTTGAGGGTCTTGTAGTAACTAAGTCAAGGGTTAAAAGGAACTTTTCCCTATATACTTACGTTTTTGACCCAACTTATTTGTTTTGTTGTGTTATGGCTTTCGCCAACTTTAATATAGTACCACAACTTTTTTGTAAAGTAAAGTTACTTGACAAAAATTTTAGAAAAAGCTCTGCTATTCTACAAAAAGAAGCGGAAAAATGTTAGAATAGAAGCAATTATTGAGTAATAGAAAGGAAGAGGGTTGTAAGCTTATGACGATTGTTGGTATAAGCTAAAAACTTGAAAGACAAGCTATTTGGCTAAGGTAATTGTTAGCTAAAGGCGTGTATGTCTTGAAGTAGCACTCTCTTAGTATGTTAACCATGGCATTTCAAAAACCAAAAGGAACTCAGGATATTCTGCCTGGGGATGCTGCGAAATGGCAGTATGTGGAATCTGTTGCGCGTGATACGTTTAGCCAATATAATTATGGAGAAATTCGTACCCCTATGTTTGAACACTACGAGGTAATCTCGCGGTCTGTAGGTGATACGACTGATATTGTGACGAAGGAAATGTACGATTTTTACGATAAAGGAGACCGTCACATTACCTTGCGACCAGAGGGTACAGCTCCAGTGGTGCGTTCTTATGTTGAAAATAAATTGTTTGCACCAGAGGTCCAAAAACCTGTCAAACTTTATTATATCGGTTCTATGTTCCGCTACGAACGCCCTCAAGCTGGTCGTTTACGAGAATTTCACCAGATTGGGGTAGAATGTTTCGGCGCTGCTAATCCAGCAACAGATGTTGAAACCATTGCAATGGCTTATCACCTCTTTGAAAAATTGGGTATTAAGGATGTCACTCTTTATTTAAATAGTTTAGGAAGTCCCGAAAGTCGTACTGCCTATCGTCAAGCCTTGATCGACTATTTGACACCAATGCGTGATCAATTATCTAAAGATAGTCAACGTCGCTTGGATGAAAACCCACTGCGCGTGCTTGATTCTAAAGAAAAAGAAGATAAACTAGCCGTTGAAAAGGCGCCTTCTATTTTGGATTACTTAGATGAGGAAAGTCAGGCGCATTTTGAGGCAGTCAAAGCTATGCTTGAAGCACTTAACATTCCTTATGTGATTGACACCAATATGGTGCGTGGCCTTGATTACTATAACCACACTATTTTTGAATTCATCACGTCTGTGGAGGGCTCTGACTTAACCATCTGTGCGGGTGGACGTTATGATAGTTTGGTAGGTTATTTTGGTGGGCCTGAGACTCCAGGATTTGGATTTGGTCTTGGTTTAGAACGTCTCTTGATGATTATTGAAAAGCAGGGCCTTGCCTTGCCAATTGAGACAGAGATGGATGTTTACCTCGCTGTGCTAGGTGACGGTGCTAATAGCAAAGCTTTAGAATTGGTTCAAGCCATTCGTCGCCAAGGATTTACAGCTGAACGGGATTACCTTGGGCGTAAGATTAAAGCTCAGTTTAAATCAGCCGATACCTTTAAAGCAAAATTGGTAATTACTTTAGGAGAAAGTGAAGTTGAAGCAGGCAAAGCTGTGATTAAGAATAATCGTAGCCGCCAAGAATTGGAAGTCAGTTTTGAAGATATTATGACCAACTTTGCGAACGTCTCAGAGCAATTATTGTCTTAATGGCTTTATTGTTGTTATAAACTTTTGTTGATATGATTGTTTAGAATATAATCACTAAAACAGGTGTAACTTCTCTTTTTAGAAGGGAGTTGCACCTGTTTTTTTCTGTAAGGGGATTGATTAGCTTTCTTAGTATTCTGTGAGGACACCTGATATGTCAAAATGCTGACGACTCAGTATTCTTGTTCTATCTTTAGAAAAACTCTTTTTAAATGGGTGGGGTTTTTAAGGGCTTTTTGCTATAATAGTAGGGAATGAATTAATTGATTTATATTGTGAAAGGAATTGGAAACGAGCAGGTTTCACAGGATTCTGTTTGTTTTAGGGAATTTATTTATGAAACGTAGCATGTATGCAGGGCGTGTTCGCGAAGAACACATTGGAACGACAATCACATTGAAAGGATGGGTAGGACGCCGACGTGACTTGGGTGGTCTCATTTTTATTGATTTGCGTGACCGTGAGGGTGTGATGCAATTAGTCATTAATCCTGAGGATGTGTCTAGTGATGTGATGGCAACTGCTGAACGTCTACGTAGTGAATATGTGATTGAAGTGGCAGGTCTTGTTGAAGCTCGACAACAACCCAATGATAAGTTGGCGACAGGGATGGTTGAGTTAAAAGTATCTGCTTTGACCATTTTAAACACAGCTAAAACGACGCCTTTTGAAATTAAAGATGACGTTGAAGTAAGTGACGACACACGTTTACGTTACCGTTACTTAGATTTACGTCGTCCAGAAATGTTAGAAAACTTCAAGCTACGTGCAAAAGTGACTCATTCTATCCGTAATTACCTTGATGACCTTGAGTTTATTGATGTCGAGACACCTATGTTGACAAAATCAACTCCAGAAGGTGCGCGTGACTATCTGGTACCAAGTCGTGTTAGCCAAGGGCATTTCTATGCTTTGCCACAAAGTCCGCAAATTACCAAACAGTTATTGATGAATGCTGGCTTTGATCGCTATTACCAAATTGTAAAATGTTTCCGCGATGAAGATCTACGTGGTGACCGTCAACCTGAGTTTACACAAGTTGACTTGGAAACGTCATTCCTTTCTGAACAAGAGATTCAAGACATCGTTGAAGGCATGATTGCTAAAGTGATGAAAGAGACAAAAGGAATAGATGTAACTTTACCATTCCCACGCATGAGTTACGATGTAGCAATGAATAGCTACGGCTCAGATAAACCAGACACACGTTTTGAAATGCTTTTACAAGACTTGACAGAGACTGTCAAGGGAATTGACTTCAAGGTTTTCTCAGAAGCACCAGCTGTCAAAGCGATTGTGGTTAAGGAAAATGCAGATCGATACTCTCGTAAAGATATTGACAAATTAACTGAGTTTGCCAAACAATTTGGCGCTAAAGGCCTTGCCTGGGTTAAGGTGACAGATGGTCAATTAGCAGGCCCAGTAGCCAAGTTCTTGACAGCAATTGAGACAGAGTTGTCAAGTCAATTAAAACTTGCTGAGAATGATTTGGTTTTATTTGTAGCGGATACTCTTGAGGTTGCTAATAATACATTAGGTGCCCTTCGTAATCGTATTGCCAAGAACCTTGACATGATTGATCAGTCGCAGTTCAATTTCCTTTGGGTGGTTGATTGGCCAATGTTTGAGTGGTCAGAAGAAGAAGGACGTTATATGTCAGCTCATCACCCATTTACTCTTCCAACGCCAGAATCTGCTCATGAGTTAGAGGGTGATTTGGCTAAGGTACGGGCCATTGCTTATGACATCGTATTAAATGGTTACGAGCTTGGTGGTGGTAGCCTGCGTATCAATCAAAAAGAGATGCAAGAGCGCATGTTCAAGGCTCTTGGGTTCACTGCAGAAGAAGCTAATGACCAATTTGGTTTCTTACTAGAAGCGATGGACTACGGCTTCCCACCACATGGTGGCTTGGCGATTGGTCTTGATCGTTTTGTCATGTTGCTTGCTGGAAAAGACAATATTCGAGAAGTTATTGCCTTCCCTAAAAATAACAAAGCCTCTGATCCAATGACGCAAGCACCTAGTCTTGTTTCTGAAAAACAATTAGAAGAACTCAGTCTTCAAATAGAAAGTCATGATTAAGAAAACAACTTACAAGAAAAAAGTTAAATATGTCATTAGTAGGGGAGCCAAGAAAGTTGGGCTACTCCACGCTCTAAGAAGTATTTCAAGAGAAAAATATGCAGAGAAGATTTCGGCTTCTCTGCTTTATGGCATTCTCTCCAGTATTGCTGTGAATTTTTTCTTCCAGCCAGGGCATGTTTATTCAAGTGGAGCAACTGGTCTGGCACAGGTTTTTTCAGCTCTTAGTCATCGTCTTTTAGGTTACGATTTTCCTATTGCCCTTGCGTTTTACTTGATCAATATTCCTTTGCTTATCTTAGCTTGGTATAAAATTGGGCACCAATTTACCATTTTTACCTTTATTACGGTTAGCATGAGTTCTTTCTTTATTCAAATCATGCCTCAAGTGACATTGACGACCGATCCGCTTATCAATGCTATTTTTGGTGGTTTGGTCATGGGTATGGGGATTGGTACAGGTTTTAAATCACGGATTTCAAGTGGTGGAACTGATATTATTAGTTTGACCCTTAGAAAGCGAACTGGAAAAGATGTGGGAAGTTTGTCATTGATGGTGAATGGTGCCATTTTGACCTTTGCGGGCATCTTGTTTGGTTGGCAGTACGCCCTCTATTCTATGGTCTCTATCTTTGTATCGAGCCGTGTTACGGATGCCATTTTCACTAAGCAAAAGAAAATGCAGGCAACCATTATTACAAGTCATCCAGAGCGTGTGATTCAAATGATTCACAAACGATTACATCGTGGCGTGACAAGTATTAATGATGCAGAGGGTACCTATAAGCATGAACAAAAAGCCGTCTTAATTACCATTTTGACACGAGAAGAATACACAGAATTTAAATGGTTGATGTTAAAAGCAGACCCTCAAGCCTTTGTTTCAGTTGCTGAAAACGTGAGGATTATCGGTCGATTTGTTGAAGAAGATTAATAAAAAACACAGGAGGTGCTATGACAGTTGATCAACGGTTACAGCTAAAGAATTTTTGCTTTATTATTTTAGGAGCAGCTATCTATGCATTTGCCTTTGTTTATTTTTACCTGGCTAATCGGATTGCGGCTAATGGACTAGCTGGTCTAACGTTAGTTGGGAAGGCCCTGTTTGATATCGACCCCTCCTTGACAGGATATCTGATAAATTTGCCTCTAGTGCTACTAGGCGCCAAACTTTTTGGAAAAAGAGCTATGGTTTACACAGTGACAGGCATTTTTTCGCTTTACTTTTTTGTTTGGGTCTTTCAGCAACTTCCTTTGGTAGTTGATTTGGATCATGATAATTTAGTGGTTTCGTTGATGGCTGGGATTATAGGAGGTCTTGGTGGAGGACTTGTCTTTCGAAATGGGGGAACCATCGGTGGAGCAGATATTATTGCCAAATTATTTGAAGACAAATTAGGTTTACAACTGAATCAAGCCCTTTTGGGGATTGATATTTTTGTCATGATTGTTTCTTTAACCTATATTTCATTACCTCAAATGATGTATGCTTTAATTGCTAGCTTTATGTATGGTCAGATTGTTCGTCTGGTACAACAAGGCGGTTATACGGCACGTGGCACCCTTATTATTTCAGATCAATCGGAGACAATTGCCCGGTTCATTATGGAGGAGTTAGGGAGGGGGGTCACTTACTTACATGGTGAAGGGGCCTACTCTGGTCGTGATAAAAAAGTCATTTATGTGGCTTTGGGGCGAACAGATATTAGGGAGTTAAAAGCTTTTCTAGCTCAGATCGATCCGAATGCATTTGTCTCTTATTTTGATGTGGATGAAGTGAATAGCCCAGAGTTTGTTGCCACTAAGAGCAAATACCATAAAAAGAAAAGTCGAAGCAATGTTTCCAAACGGTAACCCATTTTAACGAATAGTGAGGATAATGAATGACACGTCACGATAAACTGACTAAACTAATAGAACTGTTGTTAATAGCCCTAGGAGTGGGCATCTACACTTTTGGCTTTGTTAACTTTAATATGGCCAATGCCTTAGCTGAGGGTGGTGTTGCAGGGATAACCCTAATTTTACATGCACATTTTGGGATTAACCCTGCTTACTCTTCTCTTTTGTTTAACCTCCCGCTTTTTATTTTAGGGGCAAAAATTTTTGGGAAGCGTTCCTTAGCATTGACTATTTACGGAACAGTTCTGATGTCTGTGTTTATCTGGATGTGGCAAAAGATTCCCATGGAATTGGGTCTAGAAAATGATATGATGTTAGTAGCTGTCGTAGCAGGACTCTTTTCGGGGATTGGCAGCGGCCTGGTTTTCCGCTATGGTGCAACGACGGGAGGAACAGATATTATCGGACGGATTGCTGAAGAAAAATTTGGAGCTAAATTAGGTCAGACTTTACTGCTAGTTGATGCCCTTGTTTTGACGGCTTCCTTAACCTATGTGGACTTAAAACATATGCTTTACACCCTAGTGGCTAGTTTTGTCTTTAGCCAAATGATTAGTGTTGTCCAAAATGGTGGGTATACTATCCGTGGTATGATTATCATTACCAAACATTCTGAAGCTGCCGCTCAGGCTATTTTAAATGAAATTAACCGTGGGGTGACTTACTTGAAGGGTCAGGGGGCTTATTCAGGGAATGATTACAATATCATGTATGTGACCCTTAATCCAACAGAAGTCAGAGAAGTGAAACGGATACTAGCAGAATTAGATCCAGATGCCTTTATCTCCATTCTTGATGTGGATGAAGTGATTAGTTCAGATTTTAAAATTCGTCGTAAAAATTTTGATAAGCCTATTGAAAAGGCTTTACAGAAGAAACCTAAGCTGCTAAAATAAAAGCAACAAATGAAATAAGAGGTTGAAAAAAGCCATGATTAACAACTAACTCATCGTCATACACTAATCTTTGAATGATTGTGAATCAAGGAAGTAGTGTGTACTTTGAGGTTTGAAAATCAGGGCTTTTTGTGTGCACTTTTTCAAACCTTTCTTGTCAGAGAAAGGAAAACACGATGGAAATACTCAAATTGTCTCATTACCAATTAGAAGTAGGAGGAAATCTTCTCTTATCGATTAACCAATTACACCTTCATCAAGGGGATAAGGTTTTTCTGATAGGTGACAATGGTTCTGGGAAAACGAGCTTTTTGCAAACCCTTATAGGAGAAAGGCGATCTTATCAGGGTCAACTTAGTTTACATAGTGACGTTGCTTACTTGCCTCAACTACAAGCAGCTCAAAACCAATCTGGTGGAGAGAAGGTGATGGCTTCATTAAAGTTACTTTTTCAAAAGAATGCTTCTTTACTCATTCTGGATGAACCTAGTTCACACTTAGATAAGGCTAATCAGAAGTGGTTGATTCATCAACTCAAACGGTATCGTGGTACTCTTTTAGTGGTAAGCCATGACCGCTATTTGATGAACCAGATAGCTCAACAAATATGGGCCATTGAAAAACAGGATATAAAGGTTTATCAAGGAAATTATGATGCCTATAGACAAGCCAAAGAACTAGAAATGCAAAAACAAGCTATTGAAAAGGCTAACTATCAGCGTCAGGTGACTAAGCTAACAAAGCAAATTCAAGCGAAAAAAGAACGTGCCAACCAAATGGTAAAGCCTAAAAAAAACATCTCACGTTCAGATTGGAAAGTGAATGCTTTTGCAGGTAGTTATGATTCTCAGGCTAAGCGGATAGCCAAGTCAGCAAAGGCGATGGAAAATCGTTTAGCCAAACTTACACCTAATAGACAGGAAAGCAAAGAGATTTGGGCTAAATTGAAATTCAATCCTCAGGAGAAGAAAATCCCTCACACCCTTATCCATCTAAGAGAGGGGAACTTATCTCGGAATAAGCAGATTTTGTTTACGTATCCAGACATAGCTATTAGAGCTGACAGTAAATTAGCTATTATTGGTAGAAATAAGGCTGGGAAGTCAACGTTTTTAGAGTCTCTGGCCAATCAGGACTTACCTGGATTTTATAGTGACCACCTTAAACTAACTTTTTTTAAGCAAGATCAGGTGCAATTAGATAGTCAATTAACTGCTTTCGAGTTTGTACAAGAACAGTCTAATCAAGACAGCAGACTTATTCTCAATTATCTAGCTATGATGGGGATTCCTTATCAAAAAGCACACCAAAAGATAGCTAGTCTATCTGGAGGTGAAAGGGTTCGGTTGGCTTTAGTAGGTGCTATGCTTGGTGATCACCAGTTGCTGATTCTGGATGAACCAACGAACTATTTGGACCTTGTTGCCATGGAAGCGCTGGAAAGGTGTTTAAAACAGTACCCTTATCCTTTTGTTCTAGTGTCACATGATCAGCAGTTTGTATCATCTGTGGTCAATCGCTGTTATGTTATTAGGGACGGGCAGTTAGAGGAGGTTGATAAAGACCACTTTTGAATATTTTTTGACAAAACTAAAAGCCCTCTCCATGTTATTGTGGAGAGGGCTAATAATATGCTGTTTAGGTTACATTTCATTTGGTGCTTCTACACCGAGTAAACGAAGTGCTTCTTTAAGCACAGTGGCAGTAGCATAGCAGAGGGCTAAGCGACTATCACGTTCTGAGTTGGCATCGAGGATGCGAGTGTGAGCATAATATTTGTTAAAGCTTTGGGCTAAGTTAATAGCAAATTTGGCCATAATAGAAGGCTCAAAGTTATCTGATGTTCGCTTGATAATGCGTGGGAAATCTTGGATAAGTTTGATAATTTCCCAGCTTTCAGCATCAGCTAAACTGTAAGTGGTGGTTGCAGATGGCGTAAAGTCAGCTTTACGTAGAATAGATTGGATACGAGCATGAGCATATTGAACGTAAGGTCCAGTTTCTCCTTCAAAGGAAACCATGGCTTCAAGGTCAAAGTCATACCCATTCATACGATCTGTTTTGAGATCGTAAAACTTGATGGCACCAACACCAACGGCATGGGCAACGGCTTCTTTGTCAGCAAGGTTTGGATTTTTCGCTTCAATTTGAGAAGCTGCACGGTTAATGGCTTCAGCAACCGTAGGTTCAAGAAGAATAACATTACCTTTACGTGTTGATAATTTAGCACCGCCTTTTGTGACAAGTCCAAAAGCAACGTGTGTCATATCATCTGACCAATCGTAACCCATTTCTTTTAGCACTGCTTTTAATTGTTTGAAGTGAGCAGCTTGCTCATTACCAACAACATAAACGGATTTAGCAAAGTCATAAGTACGTTTACGGTAAAGTGCGGCAGCTAGGTCACGGGTAATGTAAAGAGTAGCGCCATCTGATTTTTTGATCAAGGCAGGGTGTTCAATGCCATATTTTTCAAGATTAACAACTTGGGCACCTTTAGATTCTACAAGAAGGTTTTTCACTTCTAATAGCTCAAGAACCTCATCCATTTTATCATTATAGAAGGCTTCACCGTTGTAACTATCGAAGGTTACATTAAGTTGGTCATAGAGACGGTTAAACTCAAGCAAACTCTCGTCACGGAACCATTGCCATAATTCAGTAGCTTCTTTGTCGCCATCTTCCAATTTACGGAACCATTCACGAGCTTCTTCATCAACGGTGGGATCAGTTTCAGCTTCAGCATTGATACGGACGTAAAGTTTTAAGAGTTCATCGATTGGATGTGCTTGGACAGCAGCTTCATCTCCCCATTTTTTGTAGGCAACAATTAGCATACCAAATTGTTTACCCCAGTCACCAAGGTGATTGATTTTTACAGGTTGATAACCCATTTTAGCAAAGATATTAGCAAGGCTATCACCAATAACAGTTGAGCGGAGGTGACCGATTGAAAATGGTTTAGCAATGTTTGGGCTTGACATGTCAATAGCAACATTTCGCCCTTGACCCTCATCTTGCTGAGCATAGTCTGAACCTGCTGTAATCACTTGTTCAAGGACCTGTGAGGAAATCTTAGCTTTATCAAGGAAAAAGTTGATGTAAGGGCCGACAGCTACGACTTTTTCAAATTGGCTCCCATCGATTTGTTCAGCTAATTCGCCTGCGATCATTTGAGGGGCTTTGCGAAGGACTTTTGCTAAACTAAAGGCTGGAAAGGCAAGGTCTCCCATGTCAGAATTTTTTGGGGTTTCAAGCAAGTTAAAAATAGCATCTTGTTCTAACTCTGGAACAACTTTGGCTATTTCACTTGCGATTAGAGTTTTAGTATCCATACAGCGTCTCCTAAAAATTGTTTGTCACCCTATTCTAACATATTTCTTTAAAATAAACGAGGAGAGGATTGATAATTTATACTGTCAAATTCAAAGGTCTTTCTTGCTTTACAAAATTTCTTTAGGAGAAGTTGTCAAAAGATCAACGCCGTTCACTGTCAATCGTTTTTAGTGACGTTTCCTTTTCGTATTCTTAAAAAATGGAGTAAATAACAGGGGAAAGATGAAAAAATACAGTTTTTTTGTTATAATTTGAGAGGATAATTATACAATTGGGGTGATCTATCATGAATAAAATAGAGCGACAACATCAAATTAAACAAATCATTCAAGCGGAGCATATTGGCACACAAGAAGATATTAAGAAAGCTCTTCAAAAAGAAGGTATTGTCGTCACTCAAGCCACCTTATCGCGTGATTTGAGGGAAATTGGTCTCTTGAAATTAAGGGATGAGCAAGGCAAACTCTATTATAGTTTGTCTGAACCTGTTGCGACCCCCTTTAGCCCTGAGGTGCGTTTTTATGTGTTATCAGTTGATCGCGCTGGTTTTATGCTTGTTCTCCACACTAACTTAGGAGAGGCTGATGTATTGGCTAATCTGATTGACAATGACGACATTGAAGATATCTTAGGAACTATTGCAGGAGCAGATACTTTATTGGTGATTTGTCGTGATGAAGAGATTGCCAAGCGTTTTGAAAAAGATTTGGCAGCTGGCCTATGACAAGCTATCAAAATGCCTTGAAGGATTTAATCGTGGCTATCAATGCTCACCCTAGCATTATTGCCTATAAAGCAGCCAAACAGCAGTTATCTCAGCTTGATCAGTTTGAAGACCAAGCTTACCAGATGAAACGTTATCAGCAAGAGGCGGAGCTATTCCAAAAGATAGCGAAAACTCAAGCTGCCGCTGTGTCTTCAAACAAGGCCAAAGAATTAGAACATCATCTCAACCATCAACCCGTGATTGATGATTATCGTGAGAAAATGCAAGATGCAAGTGATTTGATTCAATACATCACCAAACGTATAGAAGAACAATTAAACGAGGAGCTAACGAATGGCAAAAGCTAACATTTCTCCTGGGATGCAACAGTATCTGGACATCAAAAAAGATTATCCAGATGCTTTTTTGCTTTTCAGGATGGGTGACTTTTATGAATTATTTTATGATGATGCAGTCAAGGCAGCGCAACTTTTAGAGATTGGTTTGACCAGTCGCAACAAGAATGCGGAAAATCCAATTCCCATGGCAGGAGTGCCACATCATTCTGCCCAGCAATACATTGATGTGTTAATTGAGTTGGGTTACAAGGTGGCTATTGCAGAACAGATGGAGGACCCCAAACAAGCTGTTGGAGTGGTGAAGCGTGAGGTCGTTCAAGTCATCACTCCTGGAACGGTTGTGGATTCAGCTAAGCCAGATAGCGCCAATAACTTTTTGGTAGCTGTTGACTTTGATGGTTGCTGTTATGGATTGGCTTATATGGATGTATCCACAGGTGAATTTTGCGTGACAGATTTGGCGGACTTTACGAGTGTTCGTAGCGAAATCCAAAACCTCAAGGCAAAAGAAGTCTTACTAGGTTTTGATTTATCTGAAGAAGAACAGACGATTTTGGTCAAGCAGATGAATTTGCTGCTTTCTTATGAAGAAACGGTCTATGAAGATAAATCTTTAATTGACGGTCAATTGACAACGGTAGAGCTGACAGCGGCAGGAAAACTCTTGCAATACGTTCACAAAACACAAATGCGAGAACTCAGCCACTTGCAAGCCTTGGTTCACTATGAAATCAAGGATTATTTGCAGATGTCGTATGCCACTAAGTCAAGTTTAGATTTGGTAGAGAATGCTAGAACGAATAAAAAACATGGGAGTCTGTATTGGCTTTTAGATGAAACCAAGACAGCTATGGGGATGAGGCTTTTGCGCTCATGGATTGATCGACCTTTGGTTTCTAAAGAAGCTATTTTAGAGCGTCAAGAAATTATTCAAGTTTTTCTGAATGCTTTTATTGAGCGAACAGATTTAAGCAATAGCTTAAAAGGTGTTTACGATATCGAACGTTTATCTAGCCGTGTGTCTTTTGGCAAGGCAAATCCGAAAGATTTACTTCAATTGGGGCATACCTTAGCCCAAGTGCCTTATATCAAAGCTATCTTAGAGTCTTTTAATAGTCCTTTTGTTGACAAACTTGTCAATGATATTGACAGTTTACCTGAGTTGGAATACTTGATTAGAACAGCCATTGATCCAGATGCACCAGCAATTATTAGTGAAGGAAGTATTATCCGCAATGGTTTTGATGAGCGCTTGGACCATTATCGTAAAGTAATGCGAGAGGGGACAGGCTGGATTGCGGATATTGAGGCCAAAGAGCGTCAAGCAAGTGGCATTAATAACCTAAAAATTGATTACAATAAAAAAGATGGTTATTATTTTCACGTTACGAATTCAAATCTTAGCTTAGTTCCCGAGCATTTTTTCAGAAAGGCAACTTTAAAAAATTCTGAACGTTATGGAACAGCAGAATTGGCTAAGATTGAAGGTCAGATGTTAGAGGCTAGGGAAGAGTCATCTAGTTTAGAATACGATATTTTTATGTGTATTCGAGCTCAAGTTGAAACCTATATTAATCGTTTACAGAAACTGGCTAAAACTTTGGCAACGGTGGATGTTTTGCAAAGTTTAACAGTCGTTGCCGAAACCAATCATTATATCCGGCCGCAGTTCAATGATAATCATGTGATTACAATTCAAGAAGGTCGTCACGCGGTTGTTGAAAAGGTTATGGGAGTGCAGGAATACATTCCCAATAGTATCTCTTTTAACCAAGAGACAAGCATTCAATTGATTACAGGTCCAAATATGAGCGGTAAGTCTACTTATATGAGACAGCTGGCCTTAACGGTTATCATGGCCCAGATGGGCTCATTTGTGGCTGCTGACCATGTTGATTTGCCTCTATTTGATGCGATTTTTACGCGTATTGGGGCTGCTGATGATTTGATTTCTGGGCAATCAACCTTTATGGTGGAGATGATGGAAGCCAACCAAGCAATCAAACGCGCCAGTGACAATTCCCTTATTCTATTTGATGAACTAGGGAGGGGTACGGCAACTTATGATGGTATGGCACTGGCTCAGGCAATTATCGAATATATCCATGATAGAGTTGGTGCTAAGACCATGTTTGCAACGCACTATCATGAGTTGACAGACTTGTCAACTAAGTTGACAAGTCTAGTCAATGTTCATGTAGCAACGCTTGAAAAAGATGGCGATGTAACCTTCCTTCATAAGATTGCTGAGGGACCGGCGGATAAATCTTACGGTATTCATGTAGCAAAAATAGCAGGACTTCCTGAGGCCCTGCTAAGCAGAGCAGATGAGGTGCTTACGCGCTTAGAAGCGCAAGCACAATCTGCTGAGATAATATCAGTCCCTTCACAAGTTGATCCAAGCAGCGCTGCTAGAGAGGGACAGTTATCGCTGTTTCCTGATGAGGATAAGTCTCAGGAGATTATTCACACGTTAGAAGCTATTGATGTGATGAACATGACTCCACTTCAAGCAATGACAACCCTTTACGAATTGAAAAAGTTGTTATAGCTTTTCAGCTGAAAATGAAAAAGATGCTTTCTATATTGAAGGCATTTTTTTATGCTGTCAAAAATGGTCCGAGACCTTCGGCCATTTTTTAAGTATGTTATAATAGTCCATAAGAATGCGAGGAAATTATGACAAAAATTATTGGACTTGGATTGGCAGTTTTTACAGGGTATTGACAGTCCTTAAGTATTGATATGACTGTGTTTTTGAAAAAATATAGGTTTTAAGTTTCCTTAGACTTCCCTCAAAAGTCCACAAAAAGGTGAACAAAAAAAGACCTTTACAGGTCCTTTACATAATGAGTTCAGCAGGCAAGAACTAGCGTAGTTTAAATACTACGCTTTTAGTTTGCCCTATGGCTTATTATAGCACGATTAGTGTCATTGAGGAAGAAACTACCCTCTCCACCAGTCTTTAAAGTTCCACCATTGGTCTTGGAAGCTGTCACCTACACGTTGGTACCAGGTTTTTTCGGCTTCTTCTCGTTGCTGTTGTTTAAATAATTCTTCTGCATATTTTTGTTCTTCAGCTTTCTTCTCTTTCTGCTCTAATTCATCAATAAATTTTTGAATTTCAGCTTCGTCTTTTTCTTCTTCATCTTTAGGAATCGATTCTCCCACAGTCCATTCTCCATAACCTATTGTCCATCCATCTATACTTGTAGTAACTGAGTAAGTATCACCTTTCTTTGCATTACTCTCAGTACTCTTTATAATTTCACTTTTTTCCTTGTCGTATTTTCCTGAGTTCGCTAAATCGAACGTTGCAATTCCTGAAGAATTTGCAATAGTTGGCTTTATTTTATAAGTGTTAGTGTAGATACCGTTACTCATTGAGGAAGATACACTTGTTAACTCCCATATACTATTGGTTGTTTCACCCGTTGTCAAGGAAACTCTTACAAGAGCTCCCGGATTTGTTTTTACTTCGATTTTACTATCTCCCAGATTTATTGGTTTTACTCCAAAATCTCTAGCATCTTTCCAATCGTTTCTGAAGCCTATTTTCGCTTGGTCTCCTGTTAAAGCAGGTTGGTTAGTATAGTCATCACTACCATAAAAACCTAGCCCGGTTTCATTAGCACTCCCAAAATCACTTTCCGCTCTAACGCTCACAGCACACATTGATAGACATAAGGTAGCTAAAACTAATTTCTTTTTCACTATATTTTATTTTCCTTAAAATTAAATATTGACCTCCATAATAACAGCTAATTAGTCAAAAAATTCATTCTATTTTTTGTGATTTAATAATATTTTGGTCTTATAAATAGGGATTTTGAACGATTATGAAACATTGAAGTTTGATTGTTTTACTTTAGATATTAGAACCAACTAAATTAGAGCTATATTAATATTTATTTGGTGTCATAAGCGAACATTATTTTTTAGCGCTCCGTCCCTGTAAAATTCCACAAACTCAAGCAAAGCTCGTTTCTTAGTCTCATAATACCAACTTTGACTTCTGTTAAGTTCTTCCATAATGTCTTGTTGAGTTTTTTCCTCACTGATCAAGTAACACTCAATCAGTATCTTTCTATATTCTATCTTAGACAGTTGATTAATGGCATACCTAATAGCGTCTAGTTCCTCTAGGGCGCATTCTCGGCTTATTTCAAGGTATTTTCTGCGCGTGGGATGGTACTCTATATCAAACTGGTAAAGCTCGGTATAAGTTAAATCAAGGCTATTAGCGATACGTTGCCATCTATGGAATTCTTTCAGCTTACGAATAGCGTTCTTCTTGTTCATCTAACACCTCTAAAGCTTCTCTATGTAGTTTGAACACAGTGTTTCTTGAGTAACCTAGTTTATCGAGTATCTCGTCCCATGATAAGTCATCCACGTATCTAGCCTTAATAACAGCTATCTGTCTCTCATCTTGGAGTGTGGCGATCATGGCTAGTCTCTTATCACGTTCTTTAGCTAAATATAAGAGTTGTTTAGCTGTACCTTTTTCGATATGTCCTATTGTTTCAGGATTATGAAAAGCATTTATCAGCTTGATGTCTTTATCTCGTTGTTCCTCAAATAAGGTTATTAAAGCGAAAAGTGGTTTCAATTCTTTAAGTTGTTCTTTAGCGCTCATGGTCTTTTCTCCTGGTTATGGTATAATTTATTTAAGCTTAAATTTAACCAAGGGGGCGTTCCGTGTGGACGTCTTTTTGTTTTGTTCGTTTTGTAAACTAGATATTTTTTGTAGTACTTCGCTTTTCGCTTCTAAAATCGTTTCTAAGCACTTTTTAGAGTTTATAGTATAAATTCATCAACTTAGTAGCTAGAAGCGCTAAAACAATGTTTTATTTTAGTTTTAGATGGTTATTCTTTGTGGCAGGGTTATGGGCTAAAATGAGATGTCAAATCCTTTCATATCAAGTTTTTAATCTTCGGTGAAAATTTCAAAAAGGGAATTTTTTGCACGGAAAAGGGCGCGTTCTTAAGTTTCCGAACAATATAGCCCCGTTTTAAAATGAAGGGGGTAGTTTCCGAATATTATAGCCAATACCTGTCACCCTTATCCATATAGTAATGAAATCTTCTCCAGTGATAAAGGTATTTGGTTAATCTCATGTACTTTGGACGTTTAGGAAAGTCATCATGACTATAATAACCATGTTTGTGTTTGGCTTCTGGATTTACTTTCAAACACTCTTTAAAGGCTAAGCGCCAGTAATAGCAACAGTTTGTCTTACTTCGATTGAGTGTTGCTTGATGAACCTTTTGACAAGAACCGCAGGCAAAGGTGTGTGAAGCTTTAAATAACTTCCGACAACGTCGCTCGCAGTCAGGACATAAGAAGAAGTAACGCTTACCACCATAAGTTCCTGGTATCGTTTCAAGTAATAAGTCTTGATTATGATAATGAATGACCAGATTATTTAGGTCTATGGTGACAGATTGGTCATTTATTGTTCCTGTAACTCTAGTCTTTTCCTGTGTCTTCATTGGTTTAATGATACTTTCAATAGATAGTTCTAACATCCTTTCTCCTTAACATTCAAACAGCCCAAAACTATTGATAAAACGACAAAAAGAGGGAAAACCCTCTGATTGTTTATTTAACGAGTAACTGACCTTCAACAACCATATCATACAAATGGTTAAAGGCTTGACTGATAGACTCAAGGATGGCTCTAAGTCTTCTGGCGTCATCTCTTTATAATTCATAGAGAGGTGTTCAGCCAGTTGGTTGTGGTCTGAAATGAAAGTCATGAATGTGTCTTGATCATTAACTTTCCCTTGGGTACTTTTAGATAAAGAAACCACGCGCTGATGATTAGGTTCTTCAATTTCCTTAATTAATTCGTTTTCTTGAGCCATGTCATCAAGTTCGTCATCCGTCATATCCTCAGGTTGGTTGTAATAGTCCTTGAAGCTGTCACAGATACGCTTGAAGACTTTGCTTAACTTTTTGTCTTCAGCATATTCTAAGACTAACTGATTGGCATGACCACCTTGGTCATCATTGTGATAGGTGGCATCAATCACTGGTTGCTCATAGGTCCCAGTCATATAGCCTAAAATAGCACGACAAGCCACTTGTGCGGTGTCAAAGTCTTTAAACGTATAGTGGAATGTGAATGTCTTTGGTGTGTCTGAAAATGTTCTCATATTATTTCTCCTTTGTGATTGCTATAATGTCTGATAAATTGATAATGGCAGAAGGAGATGCTACCCAGTTTGGTTGTTCTCCAGATAAAAGATACTTGACCAACTCATTATAAAGGGTGCGGTCTCCTTCTATGGTGATGGTGTTCCCACCTCGGGTGTGTAATTTTAGTTTCATACCAGTTACCTGTACAAGACCAATAAAGAAGTTGTGGTACTCATGTCTTCATAATTGCCATAAGTTGCTTCTGAAAATTTGATGTCTATCACAGATACTGATAGGGTAAATTGATTGACCCGATATTCAAAATCATCTAAAGATTCATTGTGTTTTTGATAAAATAGTTTGATTTTCAATTTTTTTAGCTCCTTTTCTTTAATTTGTTACCTTCTTTAGTGTTTTTGTTACCTTCTAGGTAACATAGCTCCGCCATACTGCCACAAGGGGTTAGACCGCTTTGTTACCATGTTGACCTTCTTTCTAACTCCTTACCCTTATATATAAATACTGCTTTTTTCCTATATAGAGAGTTAAAAAGAAGGTAACAAGGTCAACATAACAGCTATAAAGCTATATATATCAAGTGTCTAGGTGCGTTACCTTCTTTCTAAACAAGGTAACAAGAAGGGCAACAATGTTTGTAAAATCCTAGTAACTGCAAGGGTTTAGGCCATCAAAAGAAGGTCAACATTATTCTTTTTTTGTTATAGCGTGATTTACTCTCCCCAGTTTTGGCCTCTCAAACTCCAACGGATCCAGTTTGTCATAATCTTCAACCTTAACACGCGCTTTTTTTAGTTGGTACTTATTTGGCGTTAACTGCTGTAAGTGCCTGATTGTCTCCTTACCAGCACCGTAAACATTTGGCTTAGGTATTCCCATATCTTCGGCATAATGCTTCAAGGATCTTGTAGCGATAAAAACGGGTACTACGTCCAGCTCGTGCCAACCTCTTTCCATGTACTCATGTTTTACCCAAGATAACAAGTAATCATTATCTTCCTGGTATTCCTCTAACAGGCCTTTGACTGCCTGCGGTTCGATAAAATGAGTAAATGGTTTCTGGTTGATAGCTTTATAAAGGGCGTACTCTAATACCTCTTTATTGGCCAAAAAATCATTTTTTATCCAGGGCTTTTCTTTCTCACCGTTAAAGTCAGCATTGAAGGGGACAATCATAATACGCCTATACCAGCCCTTTGTCTTATTTCCACCGTTGGGGATATAGTTTCCTGAAAAGATATTAAAGAGTTTGAAGGTCGCTTCAAAAGCTGGGCGCCCCTTTGGATTGACTAGCACGGTGTCCCCACTGGTAATACTCATTAGGTCAGACGGATTTTTTAAGTATTCATTAGGTGCCTCGTCTCCAATATTGCAAACTTTACCTACTAGCGTTTCCAGGTTATGCTTTTCAGCAAACTGTGCGGGCTTCAATGCTGATACGTTACTTTCTCCTATCAGATTGATAAGGAACCGCTGAAATGTCCCTTTTCCGTTGTTACCGTCCCCGTAAAAGATAGCAAATTTATTCCGTGTATGGTTGGGGTTGATAGCCTCCAGGATAATCTGCCAAAACAATGTTACCAGCTCACTATCATTGCAAGCGATAGAGTTTAACCAATCGTCAAATGTCTTCCCCTCCCTATCGGTTGGGACCCGTTTAGGCGCGTGATAAGCTGTGCTGATTTTGCTTATAATCACATATTTAGGGCTGAAAGGAAGTAGCTCTTTAGTCCTTAAGTCAATTATGCCATTCTGTACAGGGATAAGGTAGGCGCTCTCCAGCGGTTTCTTTATCCTTGTCAATGTCCTAACCATTAGCTTAATCTGGGGCCATTCCCTAGGCTTAATCCTCACGTCAAAAGTCTTACAAAATCGGTTAAATAGGTCATTACTAGCCGTATATATGCCCTCATCTAAATCATAGATATAGAGTAGGCTATAATCAGGTACGTTGCTTTTGCTGATAAAAGTAAAGGTGATAATTTCGCTTAGCATTTTGGCAACTGTGAAAACCTGGGGCATGGCCACCTTTTCGGTAACGTCCCCTGTACTTTCATTTATTTTGGTTTCCGTGTGTTCTTCCCGCCATTGTTCACCAGCTTGAAAGATACGGCTTTCCAATTCCTTCATTGTCCTGGGCGGTTGCTCATTTTCACGCGCCTCTAAGATTTCACTTTCCAGGCTTTTCAATTCTTCCTTTTCTATGGTTCTATCCTCTCTTTCTAAATTCTGCTCTTGCTATACTTTCAAAAGTCCTATCTAGCTCCCTCTCTGATAGGGGATTAGCCGTCACGCTGTTAGCAATCTTTGTTAATTCGTAAGCTGTTTCTATATCACAATCAACCCACTTATTAAAGAGTAGCCCCACAAAGCGTGTGAGTGCCACGTTACGCCCTCCCTCATCTCCAAAGCCATTGAAAAGCGTATCAATAACCCTCATAGTGATAGACCTCTGACCGCTTGCCCGTGGTGTGTACGTCTGTGGTTTTACTCCCTGGCCACTTGTTCGATTTTGGTTTGATTTTGGTACTGGATAATCTAGGCCATGCTCTACGATTTTTTGATAGTCTGCTGGGTCTCCTGTTGTGACTGGTAAGCCCTGGAGTTGGGACCAGGTAAGGCTAGCTAAATCAAAAGGCAATCCAATCTTATCGGCTATCTCCTTGACCACTTGTTTATAAGTAGGTTCGTCCATGGTGTCATTAGGCTTCACGACAAGGCGATAACGGGGCTTCTCGGGGGTGTGTTTAATCGTTGGATAAATAATGTAGCTGTATTCCCAAAGTGTCTGAGAAACGATTTTAGGTAGGTTGACGCCTGTTTCTATCACGTCATAGTCAAGAAAAATCAAATCGCGATAAACTAAACTAGCATTATTGCGCTTGTAACTCCCGTTTTTCTCTGCTGTGACCTTGCCACTTAGGCAGTAGAGGGCTTGTGTTCGCTTGTATTCTTCAATATCAATATCCTCAGGCGGTTTCAGAGGTTTAAACTGAGCAATATAGTCAAATGGTTCTAATTGTCCTTTGTAGGGGTACAAATAAGAGCTAAAGCCTCTTGCTTCATAAATAGCCATCTACACATTCACCCCCAAAAAGACAAGAATATCACTGACTTTATAGTAATGCTTCCTCGTATCTTCTAGTGGTGGTTGGTATCGTCTTAGACCAGCTTTTTCCCACCGTTTTAGAGTTTTGCCTTTGATATTCAATTCCTCTTTGACCTGTTCAGCCGTTATCAACCCTAATACTCTTGGTTTAGGTTTCTGGTAGTCTTCCAAAAAGCGATTAAACGCGGTCAGGTTTTGTTCTAATAGTTTGGCTTCATAATCTTGACTAAATAAGCCCATGTCTAACCTCCTTTGAGTAATTCCTTATAACTGGTTAAATCGGCATTCAATAAGACACTTAGGCGTTCTTGTTCCTTTTGTACTTGGTTGTAAAAGGCTTTAGCACCATCTAGTAATTCTTCTTTGTTAGCTGGGATAAAGTACCCACGATTGAATCCGTGCCTAATGCCGATAATAGGGACGTTATAGCGCGTGATTAAGCTACTGATGATACTTTGGACGGAGCGTTCTTCAAGTTTCAGTATTAACCCAATCTCTGCTCCTGTAATGGGGTTGTCTGCCCCCACCTTAATCAGATTAAGGACACGTCTATAATTTTCTGGTAGTGTCATTCAGTTCCTCCCTAATTGTAATAATGGTTCTGTGATTGAATATAAGCCCCATAGTCTGCGTTCTTAGGTGGTTTAGGGACTTGGGTATCTTCTGGTAAGTCAATCTCTATTAATGGCTTAGAACGGCTAAGAAGAAGCCCTAAGAGACTTAAAACAATGAATAGAATAAGTGTCTGTGTTGGTGTGAGGTTAAGTTCTTGCATCATGCCGATACCTCACTTAAATAAGTTTCTAGTTCCCCTGAGTCTTTCTCTGAACAAGGTAAACCGTTAACGGCTCTAAAGACAATCTCTGTGGTTCGTTGATAGTCTAAAGCGTCCCATGCTTCTTCAAAGCTGGTGGCACTTTTTCTGAATTTAATGACGTACTCTGTCATAACGTTAGCAATAATCACCCAAGCAACATGTTGGTTATATAGTCGAGTGAAATAGGCTTCAGCTTTATCTTTGCTGAGTTGGCGATTTTTGAACATTTCTCGTTGCTCAGGAGTGTATCTATCTTTTGAAAAAGGATTTGTTTCTACTCTATATTTCATTATGTTTTTTCTCACTTAATTATTATTTTCTGTGTATTTGCTTGTTTCTTATACTAGGTTCATGCTAGTTTTAAGGGGTAGCTCCCTACGTATGGTCAAAATAGCTTCAATATGCTATAATATAAGACATAAAACCCCTTTAATAATAGCTTGCCTGCTTTATTAATTGAGTTTAGTTATACTAGTTAAAGGCTCTGCTGATTGGTCTCGGTAAGCCTTTTTTGTTGTTTTCACGCGCCTTGTGGTGCGTTTTCTTTTGGTCTGAAAACCTCAGACTTAAAATAGTACTTTCGTTATTCCACTTCTCTTTTATTTGGTTCTATTTTTTTCGTACTATCTCCTAAAAAAATATCGTCCATTTTTACCTGGTAAATTGCAGACAATTCTTTTAGAAGTTCAAAAGGTATGTTTGTACTATCTTTTTCGTACTTTGAGATAGTTTGAAAATTTTTGTTTACCTTTTTGGCAACCTGTCGCAAAGTATAACCAGCGTTTACTCTACAAGCTTTCAACGTCCATTGTGCCATATAATCTAATAGCTCCTTTCAAAGTGATAAGTCGATAGTACTATTATTTTCGTACCAAGTCAAGTGTTTTTTTAAAAAAGTTTATTTATTTTCGTACTTTGTCCTGTTTTGTGTTATAATCATTGTATAACTTACAACTGAAAGGGTTAAAGTCATGGCTAAAAACAGTCCTCAAGATCTTGAAAATAGAGAATACTTCTCTAGAAGGCTCAACCTACTTATGGAACAAAAGGGGATTAGACAAATTGATCTCCATAATTCTTTAGATATTCCTAAAAGTACAATTACGGGATATGTAAAAGGTAAATCTTTACCAACCGCTGGGAATTTACAAAAATTAGCTGATTTTTTGAACGTAAAAAAATCTTTCCTAGATCTGCGTTTTATTGATACAGTTTCAACTAGCACACTAAAAGAGTTGCTAGATAATAATCAAAGCGAAAAGGTTTTTGAGATGTTCTTCAATAAAATCAAGGAAATACTTAGCTTTGAAAAAGATTATATGGATATGGAGTATATTCAAGGAAAATTAGCTTTTAATCAGGGTGTTTTTGGTCGTGTTCTCCAGTCTTCAATAATAAACCCTGGTATTGTTGAAATATTCAACGGGCTTGATTTATCAGATAGTTCAAAGACTAATGAAGCTCTACTGGTTTCCAAACAGCGCGAAGCAAGAGAATATGCTAAAAATAATGTTTTAACCTTGATTACAAACGAATATATTTCGCGTTTAATAAATGTAATCGAACGCGAACAAGTTTACAGTTCTACTTATGTTCATTCTGAAATTTCAAACCTTATAAATAGTCTAAATAATAAAATTGATAGCTATGGAGGTGTTCTTTTTGAAATTAATGAAATAATTGAAAAAATTGGTGTTCAAGATAGAAAGATTTTAGGTTATTGCTTACAAAGAAAAATTTCCACTATGCAAATTGAAATAAATAACCTTGTTCACAATGATACAATTAACAACTTTGCTATTACGAAAAACAATATATATACTGAAAAGAGTGATGTTATTGATACCATTGAATTTGATTACTATAAAGGTATTCAGAACCGCTTGAATGATTTGGTTAAAGAAATCGGGGAACACTTTAGTGACTAACTCACGCACTACTATATGAAAAAGTCAGATAAACTCAGAAATATATAACTCAACATTTCTCAACAAAAAAAGTCAAGTTTTGTCAACATGCTAAAATCTAGTATTTTCTAGAATACCGACAATTTCCGACTTTCTAGGTATAGACAAATATAGACACATTCCACCCAGGGCGAGTGCTTCCCTCATGCTTCAGCAAGTCCGCTGGCCTTGTCTAAACCTTGTCACTTTTTAGGGTGGATAAAATGGCCGATTTTCTTTTTAAGGCGTCAGCAATGTTATTTTTTTAAGGTGTCTAAGATTACTATGATACATTGCTATTAAGAAATACATAATAAAGAAAGTGTGAAAATATGGATGAATTAATGCAACAAATGGCTGATAAATTCGGTGATATGGTCCAGGCTGTAATCATTGAAAAAACAAAAGTCATTGATATCGATCAGACATTGCCCCTGGAACTTAACCAAAAACAATTGGCAACTTTGCTCGGTTGTTCTACAAGTCGCTTACCTGAATTTATTTATCGGAAAGATTTCCCCAAGATTGATAGAGGCCGAGGAAGAAGATTAGCCTTCCCAAGAGATGCCGTACGGGAGTGGTATAACAACAATTGGCATAAACTGTAATATAAACCAAATAGAAAGGAAATATATGGAGAATTTAAGTAAAAGGTTGGTTGATAAAAGTGTTGAAGCTTTCATTATGGGTCTTGAAATCTATAATAAACCAACGATTAAGTATCGAATTGAGGGCTTTAGTTTCTTTATTTGTAACGCCTGGGAGTTGATGTTAAAGGCTCATATCATTAATAATGACAGTGAGGAAGCTATCTACTTTAAGGACAGCAAAGACCGAACTATATCATTGGAAAATGCAGTAGAAACAGTATTTCCAGATAAACATGGATCGTTGAGAAAAAACCTTGTCCAAATTATCGAACTTAGAAACACTAGCACTCACTTTATAACAGAAGATTATGAGCACATCTATGCGCCATTGTTCCAAGCTTGTGTGTCTAATTATATTTCTAAAATGCAAGAATTCCACCAGGAAGATATCACAAAACAAATTGCACAAAATTTCCTGACTTTATCTGTCCGTATCGACCAACTTAATCAGGAAGAAATTAAAGCTAAATATTCCCCAAAAATGGCAGAACGTTTACTAGCTGAACAAGCAAAGATTGAAAGTGAAATTTCTGCTAGTAATTCTGACTATGCTGTCCCAGTAGAAACACGATTCTATATCACTAAGCGAAAACAAGATGCTGATTTAGTAGTTAAGTTAGACAATGGTGCTGAAACAAGTGTCGGCGTACTCCGAGAAATTAAAGACCCAAATGCAGTATATCCACTGACTACTAAGGAAGTTATAAAAATTGTTAATAAACGTTTAAGAGCGAAAGGGATTTTGTTAACAAAAATAGTCAATGGTGAAAAGCAAAAAAGGCCGTTTACAACAAACGACCTGCAACTATTTAATGCATTTTACGATATAAAGACAAACGAACGTTATTGCTACCATTATAAAATTGGTAATCGATATGGCTATGCTCAAGCATTCTGTGAGTTTATCATTGAAGAGATTGAACGAAACCCTGAAACATTCGTAGAAAACTTGAAAAAGAGGACAAAAAAATAAGATAACCCCAGGCATCTGTGAATTCTCGTCCTTTGACTTACTCCCATTCGGGAACACAACGTTAATCCTTCGCAAGTTATCTTGTTAACTATATTATACCACGCGCGTGGGAAATGTAAAGTATTTTGTTAGCTGACTAGTAAGCTAACTTTGTCAAAGAACTCTGAAAAACGGCTTTAAATCAGCCATAATCACATTTTAATTATTAACCATATATTTTACCGACTTACCCAAAACAAACGAAAATAGGGCCATTCTCGTAAGCCCTGGCATGATATAAACCTAAAACATTATAAAACCTTTTTAATAACAGCTTGCCTGCTGATGGAAAGGTTTATGATCATGAAAATAACAGAACATAAGAAGAAAAACGATACAATCGTTTATCGTGCTAGTATTTATCTAGGCATTGACCAAATGACAGGTAAGAGAGTAAAAACAAGCATCACAGGAAGAACAAGAAAAGAAGTTAATCAAAAAGCCAAGCACGCGCAGCTTGACTTCCTATCTAATGGATCTACAATTAAAAGAAAAGTTGTGATTAAAACATTTAAAGAACTTAGTCATTTATGGCTTGAAACCTATAAGTTAACAGTAAAGCCTCAAACTTATGATGCTACTGTTACTAGACTTAATCGACATATTATGCCAACTCTGGGCAATATGAAGGTTGATAAGATAACCGCTAGTGATATTCAAATGCTAATTAATAGATTATCTAAATATTACGTCAATTATACTGCGGTACGTTCAGTCATCCGAAAAGTTCTCCAACAAGGAGTATTGCTAGGGCTAATAGATTATAACTCAGCAAGAGATATTATCCTTCCAAGGAAGCAGCCAAACGCTAAGAAAAAAGTTAAGTTTATTGATCCGTCTGATTTGAAATCTTTTTTAGAACATTTAGAAACCAGTCAACACAAACGCTATAACCTTTACTTTGATGCAGTTCTCTACCAACTTTTATTATCCACTGGCTTGAGGATAGGCGAAGCCTGTGCATTAGAGTGGGGAGATATTGACCTAGAAAATGGTACAATAGCCATTAATAAGACTTACAATAAAAATTTGAAGTTTTTGAGTACAGCTAAAACCCAGTCAGGCAATAGAGTGATTAGTGTTGATAAAAAGACCCTTAGAAGCCTAAAGCTCTATCAAATGAGACAGCGACAATTATTTAATGAGGTTGGTGCGCGTGTGTCGGAGGTAGTGTTTGCCACACCAACACGAAAGTATTTTAATGCTTCGGTTAGACAAAGCGCTTTAGATACTAGGTGTAAGGAAGCAGGGATTGAACGCTTTACCTTTCACGCTTTTAGACACACTCACGCTAGTTTATTGCTGAACGCTGGTATTAGTTATAAGGAACTTCAGTACCGTCTAGGACATGCGAATATCAGCATGACTTTGGATACCTATGGCCATCTTTCTAAGGACAAAGAAAAAGAAGCTGTTTTATATTATGAAAAGGCTATGAATAATTTATAAGTCCACAAAAAAGTCCACAAATTAATATTTTGAGAAGTGTAAACCTAATGAAACCTTTTTATATCAACGTTTAGAAAGTGTTAAAAACAAAATTATGACAAACATTATTGAATTACCAGAAGTTCTCGCCAACCAAATTGCAGCTGGTGAAGTTGTAGAAAGGCCAGCGAGTGTTGTCAAGGAATTGGTTGAGAATGCTATCGATGCTAAGAGTAGCCAAGTTACCATTGATATTGAAGAGTCTGGTCTCAAAAAGATACAGATTACGGACAATGGTGAAGGGATGTCGCCTGAAGACCTTCCTTTGAGTTTGCGGCGACATGCTACCAGTAAAATAAAAAGTCAAAGTGATCTCTTTCGAATTAGAACGCTTGGTTTTAGGGGAGAAGCTTTACCATCGGTTGCTTCTATCAGTAAAATCACAATAAAAACAGCTACTAAGGAAGATAATCACGGTTCTCTTTTAGTTGCTATCGGCGGAGAAATTGAAACGCTCGAGGAAACGTCGACGCCTGTAGGTACCAAGATTAAGGTGGAAAACCTTTTTTATAACACGCCTGCTCGCCTCAAATACATGAAAAGTTTACAGGCAGAGTTAGCCCATATTGTTGATGTGGTCAATCGTTTGAGTTTGGCACATCCAGAAGTTTCTTTCACCCTTATTAGTGATGGGCGTCAATTAACTCAGACATCAGGGACGGGGGACCTGCGGCAGGCTATTGCAGGGATTTATGGCTTGAATACTGCCAAAAAAATGATTGCTATTTCCAAAGCCGATTTGGACTTTGAAGTGTCGGGCTATGTCAGTTTACCAGAGTTGACACGTGCCAACCGCAATTATATGACCATTTTAATCAATGGACGCTACATTAAAAATTTCTTGCTCAACCGGGCTATTTTAGACGGTTACGGCTCTAAGTTGATGGTTGGACGTTTCCCAATAGTGGTGATTGATATTCAGATTGACCCCTATTTGGCCGATGTCAATGTTCACCCTACTAAGCAAGAGGTCCGTATTTCAAAAGAGCGTGAGTTGATGGCTTTAATTAGTACGGCGATTTCTGAAAGTCTTAAGGAGCAAGATTTGATTCCAGATGCTCTGGAGAACTTAGCTAAATCAAGCACACGACACTTTTCTAAACCAGAGCAAACACAACTTCCATTACAATCTAAAGGGCTTTATTATGATCCTCAAAGAAATGACTTTTTTGTTAAAGAATCGGATGTTTCTGAAAAAATACCTGAGAGTAATTTTCATGATATAGAGATTGACAAGACTGTAAAGGATCAAAGGACGGAACAGTTTCCTGATTTAGGAGAGTATACAGGGGCTTCCTCAGTAAAACATGCTAGTCGATCACAGGATGAGATAACTGATGATGATCACCCTGGACTTGATTTGAAAAACAAACAGAAATTATCTCAAATGCTAACCCGTTTGGAAAATGAAGAGCAATCAGTATTTCCCGAATTGGATTATTTTGGTCAGATGCACGGCACTTATCTCTTTGCTCAGGGAAAAGATGGTTTATTTATCATTGACCAACACGCTGCCCAAGAGCGAGTTAAATACGAATATTATCGTGATAAGATAGGTGAGGTTGACAGTAGTTTACAGCAATTGTTGGTGCCCTATTTGTTTGAGTTTTCCGGCTCGGATTTCATTAACTTACAGGAGAAAATGGCACTCTTAAATGAAGTTGGTATCTTCTTAGAAGTTTATGGGCACAATACTTTCATTTTGAGGGAGCATCCTATCTGGATGAAAGAAGAAGAGATTGCATCTGGTGTCTATGAAATGTGTGACATGTTACTTCTAACCAATGAGGTATCTATTAAAACTTACCGAGCAGAGTTAGCTATTATGATGAGTTGTAAACGATCTATCAAGGCAAATCATAGCTTGGATGATTATTCAGCAAGAAATCTGCTACTACAATTAGCCCAATGTCAAAATCCTTATAACTGCCCTCATGGTAGACCCGTGTTGATTAATTTCAGTAAGGCAGATATGGAAAAAATGTTCCGTCGTGTCCAAGAAAATCATACTAGCCTGCGAGAGCTAGGAAAATATTAGAGAGGATGAGATGCAAGAGTTTTTAAACCTTCCTAAGCAGATTCAGCTGAGGCAACTGGTACGCTTTGTGACCATTACCTTAGGCAGTAGTATCTTTCCCTTTATGGCCATGTATTATACGACTTACTTTGGTACGTTTTGGACAGGCCTCTTAATGATGATTACCAGTTTGATGGGATTTGTTGGAACTTTATATGGTGGGCATCTGTCAGATGCTCTTGGTCGCAAAAAAGTCATTATGATTGGGTCAGTAGGAACAACACTAGGCTGGTTTCTGACTATTTTAGCTAATTTGCCTAATGCAGCTATTCCTTGGTTAACATTTGCTGGTATTTTATTGGTAGAGATTGCTTCTAGTTTTTATGGGCCCGCCTATGAAGCCATGTTGATTGATTTGACTGATGAGAGTAATCGTCGATTTGTTTACACCATCAATTATTGGTTTATCAATATTGCTGTCATGTTTGGTGCAGGGCTATCTGGGCTTTTTTATGACCATCATTTTTTAGCCTTGTTAGTAGCTTTATTACTCGTCAATGTACTTTGTTTTGGCATTGCTTATTATTATTTTGATGAGACCAGACCAGAGACACACGCTTTTGACCATGGGAAAGGCTTGCTGGATAGTTTTCGAAACTATCGTCAGGTGTTTCAGGATCGTGCCTTTGTCTTGTTTACCTTAGGTGCTATCTTTTCTGGTAGTATCTGGATGCAAATGGATAACTATGTGCCAGTACATTTGAAACTGTATTTTCAGCCAACTACCGTGTTAGGTTTCCAGGTAACTAGTTCTAAAATGTTGTCATTAATGGTTTTTACCAATACATTGTTGATTGTTCTTTTCATGACAATAGTGAATAAATTAACTGAAAAATGGAAACTATTGCCTCAACTTGTGATTGGTTCTTTACTATTTACTCTGGGCATGCTTTTGGCATTTACCTTTACGCAGCTCTATGCTATTTGGCTATCAGTTGTTCTGCTAACTTTTGGGGAAATGATAAACGTCCCTGCCAGTCAAGTCTTACGCGCTAATATGATGGATCATTCCAAAATAGGCTCTTACACGGGCTTTGTGTCAATGGCACAACCCTTAGGTGCTATTTTGGCTAGCCTACTAGTATCTGTCAGCCATTTTACAGGCCCTTTAGGCGTGCAATTCCTGTTTGTAGTCATTGCTGCGCTAGGCTTTTATTTTACGGTTGTTTCTGCAAAAATGAAAAAGGTGTAATATGTACGATTATATTAAAGGTCAATTGACCAGAATTACGGCAAAATACATTGTCGTTGAAACTAATGGACTAGGCTATATTATCAATGTAGCCAATCCTTATAGCTTTACAGATAGTGTCAACCAACTGGTAACTATTTACCTGCATCAAGTGATTCGTGAGGACGCTCACTTGTTGTTTGGGTTTCATACGGAAGACGAAAAAGAGGTTTTTCTGAAATTAATTTCTGTATCAGGCATTGGTCCGACAACAGCTCTCGCTATTGTGGCAGTTGATGATAATCAGGGGCTTGTTAATGCCATTGATACCAGTGACATCAAATACCTGACTAAATTTCCTAAAATCGGGAAAAAAACGGCACAACAGATGGTTCTTGACTTAGCCGGAAAATTTGTGGAGGTTCCACAAGAGACCAGTAAAGCAAAACCGTCTACCTCCTCAAACAATGACCAGTTGGAGGAGGCTATTGAAGCCCTTCTTGCCCTAGGTTATAAAGCAACAGAGCTGGAAAAAATTCGTGCCTTCTTTGAGGGGACCTCTGATACGGCAGAGCAATACATCAAATCAGCATTGAAACTGTTAATGAAAGGGTAGGTGTTTCACATGAAACGTTGCTCATGGGTTCCTAAGGATAACCAGCTTTACTGTGATTACCACGATTTAGAATGGGGTCACCCCCTGGATGATGATAGAGATTTTTTTGAATTGCTGTGCCTTGAAAGTTACCAGTCCGGGTTATCTTGGCTGACGGTTTTGAAAAAACGCCAAGCTTTCAGAACTGTTTTTCATGATTATGACATTTCGGCTGTGGCAGCCTTTACCGATGAGGAGATGGTTGATGCATTACAGAATCCATCCATTATCCGCCACAAGCTAAAGTTAGCAGCAACTGTCAACAATGCTATCGCAGTACAGAAAATTCAAGAAGAATTTGGTAGTTTTACCACTTATCTCTGGGATTTTGTTGGAGGAAAGCCAATTGACAACCTTGTCAATCAAGAGCACCCTGTTCCTGCTCAAACAGATTTATCCGTTTGCTTATCTAAGGATTTAAAGAAAAGAGGATTTAGATTTTTAGGACCTACAACGGTTTATTCTTTTATGCAAGCATCGGGTCTGGTAAATGACCATGAAGAAACGTGTGCTTTTAAGCTAATAACAACTAAAAGGAGATAGTGATGAATCTTAACCAAACAGATCTTATTGTTTCAGATGTTCCAAAGGCTACCCAAGTTCTGGCATCACTGCTTAACTTAGCTGTGGATTATGCAGATGAGCATTTTGCACAGTTCACTTTAGGAAGTCATTGTTTAATGGTATCGGATCACCCCCTCAAACCCATTACGTCACTTCACGGAGGTATCATTCTTCATATTGAAGTTGACTGTGTTGACAAGGAAGTTGAACGCTTAAAATCCTCAGGTTTTACTATTAATAATGGTCCAGTCAATACGGCATGGGGAACCTACTCGGTCTGGGTGGAGGGACCAGAGGGTGTGATGCTTGATTTCTATCAATTTAGTGAAGACTAGTCTTTCTGTGTCCCTCTCAACATAATAGAAAATAAGTAACGATACCATCTCCTAATTCGTCGTGAATTGGGAGATTTTTTGATAAAATGAAATTAGATTACGAATAGATAAGTAGGTGGGGAAATGAAAGCTGAACTGATTACAGTAGGTACCGAAATTTTGACTGGTCAAATTGTGAATACCAATGCTCAATTTCTGTCGGAAAAAATGGCAGAGCTAGGTATTGATGTCTATTTTCAAACGGCTGTTGGGGATAACGAAGAGCGTTTACTTTCAGTGATTGCAACTGCTAGTCAGCGGAGTGATTTGGTCATTTTATGCGGCGGTCTTGGCCCCACGGAAGATGATTTAACCAAGCAGACTTTAGCAAAATATCTTAATAGAGATTTGGTCTTTGAAGAACAAGCTAGTCAAAAATTAGACGATTTTTATGCCAGTCATAAAGAGTCGTCTCGAACGGCAAATAATGCTAAGCAGGCTCAAATCATTACTGGTTCAAGCCCTCTGCAAAATAGAACAGGACTTGCAGTGGGTGGCTTAATCACTGTTAATGAGGTGACTTATGTTGTTTTACCCGGGCCGCCAAGTGAATTAAAACCCATGGTTAATGAGGAACTGCTTCCTCTTTTGTCCACACAATCTCGCAAACTTTATTCGAGAGTTTTACGATTTTTTGGGATTGGTGAGAGTCAGCTGGTGACGGTCTTATCAGACCTTATTGAGAATCAAACTGACCCTACTATTGCACCTTATGCTAAAACTGGTGAAGTGACCCTTCGTTTATCAACGAAAGCTGAAAATCAAACATTAGCAGATACGAAATTAGATCCACTAGAAGCGCAGCTATTGTCGCGAAAAACTCCTGACAACCAGTCGTTATCAGATTTTCTTTATGGCTATAGGGAGGATAATTCCTTAGCGCGTGAGGTATTTGAGCTCTTAGTAAAATATGAAAAGACAATTACAGCAGCAGAAAGTCTAACCGCGGGATTGTTTCAGTCAACTTTGGCGAGTTTTCCAGGAGCTTCTCAAGTATTCAATGGAGGCTTTGTGACTTATAGCATGGAAGAGAAAGCGAAAATGCTAGGCATTCCTTTAGAGGATTTGATATCGCATGGAGTTGTTAGTGCTTATACGGCCGAGAAGATGGCGGAGCAAACAAGGTTATTGACTGGTGCTGATATTGGGGTAAGTTTAACAGGTGTTGCCGGACCAGATATGTTGGAGGACCAGCCTGCAGGTACAGTTTTCATTGGCCTTGCCACTCAAAATAAGGTAGAATCAATGAAGGTTTTAATCGGGGGACGGAGCCGCTCAGATGTGCGTCATATTGCGACTTTACATGCTTTTAATATGGTCCGTAAAACTTTATTAAAACCTGAAAATTTGCTATAATAATAGCAGTGTATTTTAGGGATTGAGCAGTCAAGAAAAGATTATCATAAGATAATTGGTGGTTAACTGCTGGACGATTAACCCTAATCATAGAGGAGAAGATATTGGCAAAAAAATTGAAAAAAAACGAAGAAATCACAAAAAAATTTGGTGACGAGCGTCGTAAGGCACTTGATGATGCCCTAAAAAATATTGAAAAAGATTTTGGTAAAGGTGCGGTGATGCGCTTGGGAGAACGTGCAGAGCAAAAAGTTCAGGTTATGAGTTCAGGAAGCCTAGCTCTCGATATTGCGCTTGGAGCAGGTGGTTATCCTAAAGGACGTATCATTGAGATCTATGGTCCAGAATCTTCTGGTAAAACAACTGTGGCTTTACATGCTGTGGCACAAGCTCAAAAAGAAGGTGGAATCGCAGCCTTTATCGATGCCGAGCATGCGCTTGATCCAGCTTACGCTGCTGCGCTTGGGGTTAATATTGATGAACTCCTCTTGTCTCAACCAGATTCTGGAGAACAAGGACTTGAAATTGCAGGTAAATTGATTGATTCTGGTGCGGTTGACTTGGTTGTTGTCGATTCAGTAGCAGCTTTAGTGCCACGTGCTGAAATTGATGGTGATATTGGCGATAGCCATGTCGGATTGCAAGCACGTATGATGAGTCAGGCGATGCGTAAGCTATCAGCTTCTATTAACAAAACAAAAACTATCGCTATCTTTATTAACCAATTGCGTGAAAAAGTTGGTGTGATGTTTGGAAATCCTGAAACAACACCGGGTGGTCGTGCCTTGAAATTCTATGCTTCTGTTCGTTTAGATGTGCGTGGAACCACTCAAATTAAAGGAACTGGTGACCAAAAAGACAGTAGTATTGGTAAAGAAACAAAAATCAAAGTTGTTAAAAACAAGGTAGCTCCTCCGTTTAAAGTGGCAGAGGTTGAAATCATGTATGGAGAAGGCATTTCCCGTACTGGGGAGCTTGTGAAAATTGCTTCTGATTTGGACATTATCCAAAAAGCAGGTGCTTGGTTCTCTTATAATGGTGAGAAAATTGGTCAAGGTTCTGAAAATGCTAAGCGTTATTTGGCGGATCATCCAGAATTATTTGATGAGATTGATCGTAAAGTACGTGTTAAATTTGGTTTGCTTGAAGAAAGCAAAGAAGAATCTGCTATGGCAGTGGCGGCAGAAGAAACCGATGATCTTGTTTTAGATTTAGATAACGGGATTGAAATTGAAGATTAAAAAAGAGCCCTTTGGGGCTTTTTAAAATGCATTGTTAACGAATAGTAGAACTACTGTTGATAGGTGTATGGGTGAATGGAAATCATCATTTCAAAACAATGCGGAAAGAGCAGAACTTAGGATAACAAACAAAGGATTAAAATAACTGATAATTCAAGAAAAGACAGGTCAAAAACCTTATTTTACCCAAATAATATCCCAAATTGTCAAATTAAGCTAGACATTTTACGTAACTCAGAAAAACCTGATATGGTGTTCGATAATTTAAAGATTTCCTAGGAATTCTATTTCGTTTATCAGCGATAGCTGATAAATATTTCTGAGGAATACCATTGAAATCCATTTGCTTTGGTAGTCCATGACGTCTTAATAAACCATTTGAATGTTCATTTAACCCACGTTGACCAGGGCAACCTGGATCCGCAAAGAAAATATCAATGTCGTGCTGGTTGGCTATTGTCTTCCAATTAGAGAATTCTTTCCCACAATCAAAAGTGACAGATTTAAAGAGATGTTTTGGGAATTGTGACAGCCATCTATTTAGTGACTGCTCAATGTCGCTAGCTTTTCGAC
>NZ_JBWKAI010000021.1:0-38401 GCF_056500955.1 Streptococcus sp. F2 | reverse complement strand
TGGCATGCTTAAATCTCAAAAAACTGGTCAAAAGGATGGCGGGAGAGCCTTTTTATTTTGTTCAGATGAGGTGGTTTAAGCACGGAAACAGCCATTTTTATCTAAAAACACTAAAAAAGACAAACACCAAATCGATGTTTGTCTTCAATCTGAAAGCTCGACATAACGAGCTTTTTTCTTGTGAGTTTCTCCTGATAAATCAGGTTCTCTGAAGGCGGTAGACGGATTTGAACCGACGATCAAGCTTTTGCAGAGCCGTGCCTTACCACTTGGCTATACCGCCACAACACAAATTATTTTACCTTAATTCCCTATATCCGTCAAGTATTATTTCTAGCTCCCAGATGTCACCATTTCTCCCTCTCCTAACAAACTGCCCCTTAATGTTTTGGAAAAAGTCCTTTTTTAGATTAAGTTAGCTTAATTTGTTGAAAAAAATTTCAATGAAAGCGCTTTAATATGGTTAAATTTTCTGTTAAAACTAATTTTATTAACCCTTTGATTTCACGGGTCTGGTGGCTTAATTAGAATGATTTTAATATATGTGATGCTATTCACATCTAAATTGTCAGAAAACAATAGGCACTAATCTGGGAAAATCAAGGGTTTTTGATTGGACATCCGCTTGTCGTTCTTTTATAATACAAGTATAAAAATTTAATAAATAAGAGGAGGACAGCTACATGTCTCTAATTGGAAAAGAAATTACTGAATTTTCAGCCGATGCTTACCATAATGGTAAATTTATCAAGGTAACAAGCGATGACGTTAAGGGCAAATGGTCTATCTTCTGCTTCTATCCAGCAGATTTCTCATTTGTTTGTCCAACAGAGCTAGGTGACCTTCAAGAACAATATGAAGCACTAAAAGCATTAGATGTTGAAGTTTACTCTGTTTCAACAGATACTCACTTTGTCCACAAAGCTTGGCATGATGATTCAGATGTTGTTGGTACAATCACTTACCCAATGATTGGTGACCCATCTCACCTTATTTCTCAAGCCTTTGAGGTTTTAGGAGAAGATGGTCTCGCTCAACGTGGAACATTTATCGTGGACCCAGATGGCATTATCCAAATGATGGAAATCAATGCTGATGGTATCGGACGTGATGCTAGCACATTGCTTGACAAGATTCACGCTGCTCAATACGTTCGTAAACATCCAGGTGAAGTTTGTCCAGCTAAATGGAAAGAAGGCGCTGAAACATTGACACCAAGTCTTGACCTAGTTGGTAAGATTTAACACCCCTAAGGAGGAAGATTATGGCATTAAGTCCTGATATTAAAGAACAACTTGCCCAATACCTCACCTTGTTAGAATCTGACCTGGTTTTGCAAGCTTATCTTGGTGATGACGAACAGTCTCAAAAGGTTAAAGACTTCGTGGAAGAAATTGCTGCGATGTCTGATCGTATTTCGGTTGAAGAAACTGTCTTAGACCGTAAACCAAGCTTTAAAGTTGCGAAAAAAGGAGAAGATAGTGGGGTTGCCTTTGCTGGTCTACCTTTAGGCCACGAATTTACGTCTTTCATCCTTGCCCTCTTGCAAGTATCTGGACGTGCTCCAAAAGTAGATCAAGATGTTATTGACCGCATCAAGGTTATTGATCGCCCACTGCATTTTGAAACCTACGTCAGCTTAACCTGCCATAACTGTCCAGACGTTGTTCAAGCTCTCAACATTATGTCTGTTTTGAATGACAAGATTTCACATACTATGGTGGAAGGTGGCATGTTCCAAGATGAAGTGAAAGCAAAAGGCATTATGTCTGTACCAACTGTCTTCTTAGATGGTGAAGAATTCACTTCAGGCCGTGCTACTATCGAACAACTCTTAGAACAAGTCGCTGGTCCCCTTTCAGAAGAAGCCTTTGCGGATAAAGGAGTCTATGATGTCCTTGTTGTTGGTGGTGGACCTGCGGGCAATAGTGCTGCTATCTATGCAGCTCGTAAAGGATTGAAAACAGGTTTATTGGCTGAAACCTTTGGTGGTCAGGTCATGGAAACTGTCGGCATCGAAAATATGATTGGTACCCTTTACACTGAAGGACCAAAATTAATGGCCGAAGTGGAGGCCCATACCAAGTCTTACGATGTGGACATTATCAAAGCACAACTAGCTACTTCTATCGAGAAAAAAGAAAACATCGAGGTTACTCTAGCTAATGGTGCGGTTTTACAAGCCAAAACTGCTATTTTAGCTCTTGGTGCCAAATGGCGTAACATCAATGTTCCTGGAGAAGATGAATTCCGTAATAAAGGGGTGACTTACTGCCCTCACTGTGATGGTCCTCTCTTTGAAGGCAAGGATGTTGCTGTTATCGGTGGTGGAAACTCTGGATTAGAAGCTGCCCTTGATTTGGCTGGTCTTGCTAAACACGTTTACGTGTTAGAATTCTTGCCTGAGCTCAAAGCTGACAAAGTGCTTCAAGACCGCGCAGCTGATACTGCTAACATGACTATTATCAAAAATGTTGCTACTAAAGACATTGTTGGTGACGATTATGTTACTGGTCTCAACTACACTGAACGTGATAGCGGTGAAGACAAACACATTGACCTTGAAGGGGTCTTTGTCCAAATTGGTCTTGTTCCAAACACAGCTTGGCTCAAGGATAGCGGTGTGAACCTAACCGATCGTGGTGAAATTATCGTGGATAAACATGGGTCAACCAATATTCCTGGTATCTTTGCTGCTGGGGACTGTACTGATTCAGCTTATAAACAAATCATTATTTCAATGGGATCTGGGGCTACTGCTGCCATCGGTGCCTTTGACTACTTGATTCGTCAATAATAATACCCTATCAAAAGAAGCTTTGAGCATTAGCTCAAAGCTTCTTTTTGGGACTTTTTAAAGGATGCGACCTTGGTCAACGACAAGTTGACCTTTTTTGTAAACTTGATGGATCAAGTTAGTGGCAAAGAAATAAAGAGGATAATCAATATTTGGAGCGTCAAAAATGGCAATATCTGCTTCTTTACCAACTGTCAAACTGCCAACTCTCTCCTGACGATTGACAGAGTATGCCGCATTAATAGTAACAGCATTTAACACTTCAATGGGCGTTAAGCGTAACATGAAACACCCTAACTGCATGACAAATTGCATATTAGCTGTTGGACAACTACCAGGATTACTATCTGTTGAGAGAGTAATGGCCATGCCAGCATCAATCATCTTGCGCGCTGGTGCATAGGTATCTTCCATTAAACTAAAGGTAGTCGCTGGGAGAAGATTTCCAATCACGCCTGCTTGACTCATTTTGGCGATGCCCTCATCAGTTGCCATCATTAAGTGTTCTGCACTTATGGCGCCCAGTTCTGCTGCTACATCAACCCCACCGATAGACGCAATTTCGTCTGCGTGAATACGAAGCTTGAAGCCTAATTCTTTAGCCTTACTTAAAAGATAACGTGATTCCTCCGCAGTAAAGACATTCTTCTCACAAAAAATATCACAAAATTCTGCCAGATTCTCTTTCTTCACCTCTGGCAACATCTGCTCAACAATCTCATCGAGGTAAGCCTTAGCATTCCCTTTGTATTCTTCAGGAATCGCATGAGCTGCCATAAAAGTCGAGACCAAATCAATAGGATGATCTTTTTCCAAGGCAGCAACAACACCCAATTGGCGTTTTTCTGTTTCCCAGTCAAGGCCGTAACCACTTTTAGCTTCGACGGTAGTTACCCCGTGAAGCAACATATAATCCAGCAATCTCTTAGATTTTTGATAAAGATTGTTAAAGCTAGCTGCCCGAGTGGCCCTTACCGTGCTTAAAATGCCTCCACCTTGAGCAAGAATATCTAAATAAGGAACGCCTGCTAGTTTCTGTGCAAATTCATGTTCTCGACTACCGCCATAAACTAAATGGGTATGACAGTCAATAATACCAGGTGTCGCAATTTTACCTTCATATGAACGCACAACAGTCTCTGGTCCAATTAAACTAGCATCTGGCTGTCCGGAACCAAGGGTCATGATGAGACCATCTTTGAGAGCCAAGTAACCATCTTCGATAATGGTAGCTTCTTTCATTTCTTGCCCGGTCAAAGGATGACCAGGATCATTGGGGCAAACGATTTGATTAAAATGTGTTAATAAGACATCAGCAACCATAAAAACCTCCTTTATTAGCATGACTTGTTATCAGATTGCGATTCATTCGTTATAAGGGAAAGACACTGCTCAGTCCTGCTCTTTTGACAGGAAATTTGCTGGTCAATCTGCTTTTGGAAGACTAGATTTGGCTCCTTCCCCTAACTGATGACTTGAGTCTGTCATCGTTCAGCACTTGAGACAAAAAGTCTCTCTTTCCCTAGTTTCATTTTGTCATACCATCATCTTACTGTCAAAGCGTCAAAATTTAGTCAAAAAATAGGTTATCGCGATATTTTTAGACTTTTTTAGCATTTCTATCTCTGATTGACTTTTTATAGACTAGACTAAGTTAGACTAATCTCGACAATAAAAAAATGATTTAAGGAGGAGTTTTCTATGTCATTTTACAGTGAAACTGAAATAGCTGCTGCTATGACCGTTAAGTTAGACGATGTTTTTCCTGAAAAGACTGTGTTCGAAGAAGGTATCCGCAGAGCACCGGACAGAGGTTTTCGATTAAGCCAGTCTCAAACCGAAATTGCCTTAAAAAATGCCCTACGCTATGTACCTACGAAGTTCCACGAAGAAGTCATTCCAGAATTTTTGGAAGAACTCAAAACCCGTGGCCGCATTTATGGCTACCGCTGGAGACCAAAAGATCGCATTTATGGAAAACCAATTGACGAGTACAAAGGCACTTGTACAGCCACCAAGGCTATGCAAGTCATGATTGACAATAACTTGAGTTTTGAGATTGCCTTGTACCCTTACGAATTAGTTACTTATGGAGAAACTGGTTCTGTTTGTGCTAACTGGATGCAATACCAATTAATCAAAAAATACCTAGAGGTCATGACTGATGAACAAACCTTAGTGGTTGAGTCTGGTCATCCAGTTGGTCTCTTCAAATCCAAACCTGAAGCGCCTCGCGTTATCATTACAAATGGCCTTTTGGTGGGTGAATACGACAACATGAAAGACTGGGAAATCGCCGAAGAGATGGGTGTCACCAACTATGGTCAAATGACCGCAGGTGGTTGGATGTATATTGGCCCACAAGGGATTGTTCATGGAACATTTAATACTCTCTTAAATGCTGGTCGTCTCAAACTTGGAGTGGCTGATGACGGTGATTTGACCGGTAAGCTTTTCATCTCATCTGGTCTAGGAGGCATGAGTGGGGCACAAGGTAAGGCTGCAGAAATTGCTAAAGCCGTTGCCATTGTTGCTGAGGTTGACCAATCTCGGATTGAAACCCGTCATTCTCAAGGCTGGATCAGTCAAATTGCCGAAAGCCCTGAAGAAGCTCTGCAATTAGCCCAAAAAGCCATAGATGCTAAAGAATCTACTTCCATTGCTTACCATGGTAATATTGTTGACCTTTTAGAATACGTCAATGACAACCATATTCATGTTGACCTTTTGTCAGACCAAACCTCTTGTCACAATGTTTACGATGGTGGTTACTGCCCAGTCGGCATCACTTTTGACGAAAGAACCCGGCTCTTGGCAGAAGATAAAGATACCTTCCACCAAATGGTTGATGATACCTTGGCACGGCATTTTGAAGCTATTAAGACGTTAACTGAAAATGGCACCTATTTCTTTGACTACGGCAATGCCTTTATGAAGTCTGTTTACGACTCTGGTATTAAAGAAATTTCTAAGAATGGTCTTGACGACAAAGACGGCTTTATTTGGCCATCCTATGTGGAAGATATCATGGGTCCTATGCTTTTTGACTACGGCTATGGACCATTCCGTTGGGTCTGCTTGAGTGGTAATCACGATGACTTAGTTGCAACTGACCATGCAGCTATGGAAGCCATCAATCCTGACCGCCGTTACCAAGACCGTGACAACTATAACTGGATTCGTGATGCTGAGAAAAATCAATTGGTCGTCGGCACACAAGCCCGTATCCTTTACCAAGACTGTATTGGTCGTGTGAATATCGCCCTTAAATTTAACGAATTAGTCCGCGAAGGTAAGATTGGACCTGTCATGATTGGCCGTGACCACCATGACGTGTCTGGTACTGACTCACCATTCCGTGAAACCTCAAACATTAAAGACGGTTCCAATGTCACCTGTGATATGGCAGTTCAATGTTACGCTGGTAACGCTGCGCGTGGTATGAGTTTAGTGGCCCTCCATAACGGTGGCGGAACTGGTATCGGTAAAGCCATTAACGGCGGCTTTGGACTTGTTCTAGATGGTAGCGAACGCATTGATGAGATTATTAAATCTGCCATTGCTTGGGACACTATGGGCGGTGTAGCTCGCCGTAACTGGGCTCGCAATGAACACGCTATTGAAACCGCTATTGAGTATAATCGTCTCCATGCAGGTACTGATCACATCACTATTCCATATTTGGCTGACGATAACCTTGTGACTTCAGCGGTAGATCAATTATTTCAGTAAAAGCAGTTAGATAAAATGTAAGCGTTATCTATAATAGATAACCCATTCTCTTAATGAGTAACTCAATGACATAAAAGGAGATTAACATGGCGAAAATTGTTGAATGTATTCCCAACTTCTCAGAAGGCCAAAATCAGGCTGTTATCGACGGCTTGGTAGCGACGGCCAAAAGTATTCCTGGAGTGACCCTCCTCGATTACTCTTCTGATGCGAGCCACAACCGGAGCGTGTTTACCTTAGTTGGAGACGATCAGTCTATCCAGGAAGCAGCTTTCCAACTGATTAAATACGCTTCTGAAAACATTGACATGACCAAACATCATGGCGAACACCCTCGTATGGGTGCCACCGATGTCTGCCCGTTCGTCCCAATCAAAGACATCACCACAGCAGAATGTGTTGAGATTTCCAAACAAGTCGCAGAACGGATTAACCGTGAACTTGGAATCCCAATCTTCCTTTATGAAGATTCTGCCACACGCCCAGAACGTCAAAACCTTGCTAAAATCCGTAAAGGTCAGTTTGAAGGCATGCCAGAAAAACTGTTGGAAGAGGACTGGGCACCTGATTACGGAGACCGTAAGATTCACCCAACTGCTGGAGTAACTGCCGTCGGTGCTCGCATGCCATTGGTTGCCTTCAATGTTAATTTGGATACTGACAATATCGACATTGCTAATAAAATTGCTAAAATTATCCGCGGTTCAGGTGGTGGCTACAAATATTGTAAAGCTATCGGTGTTATGTTAGAAGACCGCCATATTGCCCAAGTCTCCATGAACATGGTTAACTTTGAAAAATGTTCTCTTTACCGTACTTTTGAAACCATTCGCTTTGAAGCTAAACGGTATGGGGTTAACATTATCGGTTCGGAAGTCATCGGACTTGCGCCAGCCAAAGCCTTAATCGATGTGGCTGAATACTACTTGCAAGTTGAGGATTTTGACTACAATAAACAGGTTCTTGAAAACCATTTGCTAGGTTAGGAGGTTCTCTATGGGTTTAGTTGATTTAAGCTTAACAGATTTCGCTAAAGTCCTTGGCTCAGATGCCCCTGCTCCAGGTGGTGGTTCTGCTGCTGCTCTCTCTGGCGCTAATGGCATTTCCTTGACCAAGATGGTCTGTGAATTGACCCTCGGTAAGAAAAAATACGCTGACTACCAAGATATTATTACAGAGGTCCACGCTAAAAGCACCGCTCTACAAGCTAGCTTGCTTGCAGCCATTGACAAAGACACCGAAGCTTTTAACCTAGTTTCTGCCGTTTTTGATATGCCAAAAGAGACTGACAAAGACAAGGCTGCCAGACGAACTGCCATGCAAGAGGCTTTAAAAAAAGCTGCACAATCACCATTTGAGATGATGACCCTCATGGTCGAAGCACTCGAAACCACTGCAAAAGCCGTTGGCAAGTCCAATACAAATGCTGCTAGTGACCTCGGAGTAGCTGCTTTAAACTTAAAAGCAGGTTTACAAGGCGCTTGGTTGAATGTTTTGATTAATCTGTCTGGCATCAAAGATGAAGACTTTGTTACCGACTATCGCCAAAAAGGACAAGCCTTACTAGACAAGGGCTGTCACTTGGCCGATGACATCTACACGAAAATTCTCGATATTGTTTAACAAGTAAAGGAGCAACTATGGTTTTATCAGATATTGAAATAGCCAACTCTGTCACTATGGAACCTATCAGTAAGGTTGCCGATCAATTAGGGATTGACGAGGAAGCCCTCTGTCTCTATGGCAAATACAAGGCAAAAATTGATGCCCATCAACTGGTTGCCCTAAAAGATAAGCCTGATGGTAAATTGATTCTTGTCACTGCTATCTCACCAACACCAGCTGGTGAAGGTAAAACCACCACTTCTGTTGGGTTGGTAGATGCTCTCGCTGCCATTGGAAAAAAAGCAGTTATTGCCCTTCGTGAACCTTCTCTTGGTCCTGTTTTTGGGGTTAAAGGAGGAGCTGCTGGCGGTGGCCACGCGCAAGTTGTCCCAATGGAAGACATCAACCTCCACTTTACAGGGGACTTTCATGCTATCGGTGTCGCCAACAACTTATTAGCTGCCTTGATTGATAACCACATTCACCATGGCAATAGCCTAGGCATTGATTCTAGACGTATCACTTGGAAACGTGTGGTGGATATGAATGACCGCCAGCTTCGTCATATTGTTGACGGCTTGCAAGGCAAGGTCAACGGGGTACCTCGTGAAGATGGTTATGACATTACCGTCGCCTCTGAAATCATGGCAATCCTGTGCCTATCCGAAAATATTTCTGACCTTAAAGCCCGCCTTGAAAAAATCATCATCGGTTACAACTACCAAGGTGAACCTGTAACAGCTAAAGACTTGAAAGCGGGTGGTGCCCTAGCAGCACTGCTCAAGGATGCGATTCATCCTAATCTCGTGCAAACCCTGGAACACACACCAGCCCTCATTCACGGCGGACCATTTGCTAATATCGCCCATGGCTGTAACAGTGTCCTTGCCACCAAACTAGCCTTGAAATATGGTGATTATGCCGTTACCGAAGCTGGATTTGGTGCTGACCTTGGAGCTGAAAAATTCATTGACATCAAATGCCGCATGTCAGGCCTTCGTCCAGCAGCCGTTGTCCTAGTAGCCACTATTCGTGCCCTTAAAATGCACGGTGGCGTTCAAAAAACTGACTTGGCTACTGAAAATGTTCAAGCCGTTGTGGATGGTTTACCTAACCTTGACAAACATTTGGCTAATATCCAAGACGTCTATGGCCTTCCAGTTGTCGTGGCGATCAATAAATTCCCACTTGATACCGATGCCGAATTACAAGCTGTCTATGATGCCTGCGACAAACGTGGCGTTGAAGTTGTGATTTCTGACGTTTGGGCGAATGGCGGAGCTGGTGGCCGTGAATTAGCTGAAAAAGTAGTAGCATTGGCAGAACAAGACAATCAATTCCGCTTTGTTTACGATGCAGACGATAGCATTGAAACCAAACTGACTAAAATCGTTACCAAGGTTTACGGTGGTAAGGGGATTAGATTGAGCCCTGCAGCCAAACGTGAACTGGCAGAATTAGAACGCCTCGGCTTTGGAAACTACCCAATTTGCATGGCCAAAACCCAATATTCATTCTCAGACGATGCTAAGAAACTTGGCGCACCAACAGACTTTACAGTGACTATTAGCAACCTTAAAGTGTCCGCAGGAGCAGGATTTATCGTTGCCCTGACAGGTGCTATCATGACCATGCCTGGCCTTCCAAAAGTACCTGCCAGCGAAAAAATTGATATTGACGAGGAGGGCAACATCACAGGATTATTCTAATCGCAAATAAGGAGAGAACAAATGACAAAGGTAACAATCAAAACGCCCTCTGATTACCTCCAAACAGACTGGTCTGGTGGCAAAACGAAACAATTGTTCCTTTATCCTGAAAATGGAGACTACGGAGAGAGAAAATTCTCCTACCGTCTCTCAACTGCAACCGTGGCCCTACGACAGACAACTTTTACCTTACTTGACGGCTATCACAGGATCCTAATGAGCCTAGACAAGCCAATCACATTAAGTGATTTGAGTCATGCTAAAGAGATTTCCCTAACTCCTTTTGAACCCTATGCGTTTGAAGGCGATGCCAGAATAGTCAGTCGTGGAACCTGCCAAGACATCAATTTAATGTATGATGATCATTACCGAGGGCAATTATTACCCGTCTGGTCTGACACACCATTTGAGGCACCCAAAGCGGACTGCCAACTGCTTTATGCCCTAAGCAAGCTGACTTATTCTGTGACCAATCAGGTGAATCAAGAACTTGAAGCCAATCACTTGTTGGTAATCGACCAGGAGGCCAGCCTTTCAGACCTAAAAGTTTGCTCCAATCAAACAAGCCCCGTCCAAACCCCAGTAGCTGTTTGGGTAGGCTTATGGCACAACTCCTAATGGAACAAGACCGACGATGTCAGTAGCAAATTATTGACTCAAGTCTCATCTTTTTAGGCTGTCATTCACATCATCACAACAGCTACTTATTTTCTCATCGCTAATCAATGTCTCATCACCGTCGTTAGACTTAAGAGGCAACCTCCTAACACGAGGTATTCTTCATTTCCTAGCGACCCTACCCATTACATTTGAACGCAACTTGCATACAAAAAGGAGAGCATTATTATGGCGTCAAATCACATGAACGAACAAGAAAGAGAACAGGCTAAGTTTAGCTTGAGCGGTGCCACTCTTTACGGTATCAATGCCGTTATCGGCTCTGGTATCTTTCTCTTACCTAGGGCCATTTACAAGGGCCTCGGCCCTGCATCAATCGCCGTTATGTTTGGGACAGCTATTTTGACCATCATGCTGGCGGTTTGTTTTGCAGAAGTCTCTGGCTATTTTGGGAAAAATGGCGGAGCTTTCCAATATTCTAAACGAGCCTTTGGTGATTTTATCGGCTTTAACGTTGGCTTCCTTGGTTGGGCCGTTACCATCTTCGCTTGGGCAGCCATGGCAGCTGGATTTGCCAGAATGTTTATCATTACCTTCCCAGCCTTCGAAGGTTGGCACATTCCTATTAGTGTTGGACTGATTATCTTACTGTCTTTGATGAATATTGCTGGCTTGAAAACCTCTAAAATTTTCACCATCACAGCCACCATTGCTAAGTTAATCCCAATCGTTGCCTTCTCTGCTTGTACCCTTTTCTTCATCAAAAATGGGCTTCCTAATTTTACCCCTTTTGTTCAATTGGAACCAGGGACTGACCTCTTAGGGGCTATTTCCAATACTGCTGTTTATATCTTCTATGGCTTTATCGGTTTTGAAACCCTCTCTATTGTCGCTGGGGAAATGCGTGACCCTGAAAAAAATGTGCCACGTGCTATTTTAGGATCAATCAGCATCGTCTCTGTCTTATACATGCTGATTATCGGTGGAACTATTGCCATGCTTGGCTCTCAAATCATGATGACCAATGCACCTGTTCAAGATGCCTTTGTTAAAATGATAGGCCCTGCTGGCGCTTGGATGGTGTCAATCGGTGCTTTGATTTCCATTACAGGTCTTAACATGGGAGAATCCATCATGGTACCACGTTACGGTGCCGCCATTGCTGACGAAGGGCTCTTACCAGCAGCTATTGCCAAGCAAAATAAAAATGGTGCACCACTCGTTGCTATCTTGGTTTCAGGAGCAATTGCTATTGTACTTCTACTCACTGGCTCATTTGAAAGCTTAGCGGAATTAAGTGTCATTTTTAGATTTTTCCAGTACATTCCAACAGCTTTAGCAGTCATTAAAATGCGGAAACTTGAACCAAATACTCAAGTAGCTTTTCGAGTTCCTTTTGGGTCAGTTATACCTATAATTGCAGTTATAATAAGTCTATTAATGATATGGGGAGAAAACCCAATGTATTTTGTATATGGTCTTATCGGGGTCATAATTTCTACTACTATTTATTTTATTATGAAAGTACTAAATAAAAGATTTGCTTAATAAAAAACTTGGCTATTAAAAATAATTTTACGGAAGTTTAAAGCAAGGAGACTAATGATGAAATCTACAACATTAAAAATGATAATATTACTTACTGCTGTATTAGGTGTAACTATAATGACTTCTGAAAAAGTAAGTGCAGCTACTTGTCCCAACAGTCCATACACAGAATCTTGGAGGGATCCTAGATGTAATCTGACAGAAAAGGATTACAAAGATATTTATAATCTGGGTAAGTGGGCAATTTCCTGTGCAGTTGCTGCTAACGAAGCTCGTAAAGGTAATCCTGCAGCTCTAGTAGGATGCCTTCCTTAAGCTAAAAAATATTTTCAACTGATAAACCATTAATTTTTAATAGCCATTTTATTATAGGAGAAAAAACTATGACAAGAGTGATTAATTTAGATGGCGAAAGCCTTACCCTCGAAGATGTGATTGCGATTGCTCGCCAAGGTGTAGCCTGTCGCATTGATAACAGTGCTGTTGAAGCTGTGAACGCCTCTCGTAAAATTGTTGATGACATTGTCAACGAAAAACGGGTCGTTTACGGGGTGACCACTGGTTTTGGATCCCTTTGTAACGTGAGCATTTCACCAGAAGATACGGTCCAACTCCAAGAAAATCTGATTCGTACCCATGCCAGTGGTTTTGGTGATCCATTGCCAGAAGATGCCGTGCGCGCTATCATGCTTATCCGTATCAACTCTCTCGTCAAAGGGTATTCTGGTATTCGTCTCTCCACCATTGAAAAATTAGTAGAACTGCTCAACAAAGGGGTTCACCCTTACATTCCTGAAAAAGGTTCCCTAGGAGCTTCAGGAGATTTGGCGCCGCTTGCTCACATGGTGCTTCCTATGCTTGGTCTAGGGAAAGCTTACTATAAAGGTGAACTCCTTTCTGGTCAAGAGGCTCTTGATAAAGCTGGTATCGACAAGATTTCTTTAGCCGCTAAAGAAGGTTTAGCCCTTATCAACGGAACAACCGTTCTGACTGGTATCGGTGCCCTTGCAACCTATGATGCCATTCAATTATTGAAATTGTCAGACCTAGCGGGTGCCCTTTCCCTTGAAGTGCATAACGGAATCACTAGTCCATTTGAAGAAAATCTTCACACCATTCGCCCACAAAGCGGCCAGTTGGCAACAGCTCGCAATATCCGAAACCTCCTCGAAGGTAGCCAAAACACAACCGTAGCTACTCAATCTCGTGTGCAAGACCCTTACACCTTGCGCTGCATCCCTCAAATTCATGGGGCTAGCAAAGACAGTATTGCCTATGTCAAATCCAAAGTTGACATTGAAATCAATTCTGTCACAGATAACCCAATTATCTGTAAAGACGGCCACGTTATTTCAGGAGGTAACTTCCACGGAGAACCAATGGCACAGCCATTTGACTTCTTAGGCATTGCCATTTCTGAAATCGGAAATGTTTCTGAACGCCGTGTGGAACGTTTGGTCAATAGCCAACTCAGCAAATTACCATCTTTCCTTGTCAAATACCCAGGTCTCAATTCAGGCTTTATGATTACTCAGTACGCCTGTGCCTCTCTTGCTTCTGAAAACAAGGTTTTGGCACATCCAGCCAGCGTGGATTCTATCCCATCTTGTGAAAACCAAGAAGATTTTGTCAGCATGGGCACAACCGCTGCTCGCAAGGCCGGTGAAATCCTTAAAAATTCTCGCCGCATCGTGGCTACTGAAATCATGGCAGCCTGCCAAGCTCTTGATCTCAAACCTGAAAATCATGAACTAGGTAAAGGGACTAAGGTTGCCTACGATCTCTTCCGCAAGGAAGTTAACTTTATCGAACACGATAAAGACATCGAAATCTACGATGAATTAAACAAGGCATCAGCAGTCATTGAAGACCCAAGCTTCCTCGAAGCGATTGAACAGGCAGTTGAGTTGAGTATCCAATTTTAGTGAATAAGGTACTTCTTTAACCAAAAGGGGCTGTGGCAAAAGTCATGGCCTCTTTGGGCTAACTGACTGGGACCAAAAGCAGACGATTTTATTGCTCTGCTATTCCTAAAAAGCAGTGACAAAGGCCAAGAAAGTGTTGACTCTAAGCTTTATTTTGCTATCATAATCCTAAAGGAGATGACGCGCATGCTAGAAGATTACTACCCATCCACCACTAGTTACTACCATGGTGCGATTGATGACGATTTATACGCTGCCAAATGGGGCATGGTTATGACTTTCCTTGACCTTAACGACAGCTCACTAACCCCATTTGAAGGGACACATTTTGCCTTGATTGGCTTTAAAAGTGATAAGGGAGTTTATATCAATAATGGTCGTGTCGGAGCAGTCGAAAGTCCAGCCGCCATACGAACCCAGCTCGCCAAACTCCCTTGGCATTTAGGAAACCAAGTCATGGTTTACGATGTAGGAAACATTGACGGCCCCAACCGCTCTTTGGAACAACTGCAAAACAGTTTAAGCAAGGCCATCAAACGGATGCGTGACCTTAATCTCAGACCCATCGTCTTAGGAGGCGGCCACGAAACAGCCTACGGGCATTACTCAGGCCTTCGTCAAAGCCTAGCCCCAAGTGACGACCTAGCCGTCATTAACATGGATGCTCACTTTGATTTAAGGCCCTACGACCAAACAGGTCCCAATTCTGGCACCGGATTCCGCCAGATGTTTGATGATGCCGTTGCGGAAAATCGCCTTTTTAACTATCTTGTTTTAGGCATTCAAGAACATAATAATAATCTTTTCTTATTTGACTTTGTAGCAAAATCCAAGGGCATTCAATTTTTGACTGGGCAAGATATTTATCGCATGGGCTATCAAAAGGTTTGCCAAACCATTGATCGTTTCTTAGAGGGGCAAGAAAGAGTCTATCTGACCATTGACATGGACTGCTTCTCAGTTGGTGCTGCACCTGGGGTTAGTGCTATCCAATCCCTCGGTGTTGACCCAAATCTTGCTGTCTTGGTTTTGCAACACATTGCAGCTAGCGGAAAATTAGTTGGCTTTGATGTGGTTGAGGTTTCACCACCGCACGATATTGATAACCACACCGCCAATTTAGCAGCCACCTTTATCTTTTACCTCGTACAGATTATGGCACAACATAGCTAAAACCCTCTGATGCGCATCAGAGGGTTCTCCTTAGCTTTTAGCAGATAATTGCTGACGCAAATCGTTCAACTCACTCACCAAATGACAATCGCGGTAAGGGTTGAGGTTAGTACTAGCAATTTCATAATAATACTCAAAGGATTCTGTCAACAGGCGAGCTACCATTTCTTTTTCCTGCTGACTTAGGGTATCTCCTTGACGTATCAATTGGTACTTGACCACAGCCATCAAATAGAAAACCAATCCCTTGTCACGCGGATTGCGATACCTAGACATCAAGGTTTCCCTGTGACCAAGTAGGGACAAGGCTGGCTGATAATGGCCTTTTTTCCACTGAATCATGGCCAAGTATATCTCGAGCTGGGTTTCTTTCCATGGGTAAATATGATTAGCCAAAGCTTCTTTAGCTAAACTCAAGATTTGCTCAGCTTGATCAAAATGACCCAAATAGAAATAAGAAATCCCTAATCCAATGTAAAAAATACTCACCGATAATTCAGCTGGCTTGTTGTCTGTTAAGGAGATGGCTTCTTTTTGGTAAGCAACAGCCTTTTCAAACTGATAGCGAATCTGGGCAATCTCTCCCAAATAATCTAAGGCAGCAGCAATCTGAATCGCATAGTTAGCCTGCAATCCTGGCGTCACCTTAAAGAAATCAATTGACTGTTGAAGCAGATGTTCAGCCTCATCTAACTCCCCAACAATCAAATGATAGAGGCCTTTTAACCGCAAACTAATCGCTATAGCCTCAAAATGATTAGCAGAAACCGCTGCCTCCAGTGAAAGGCTAGTGTAATAACGCATCTCTGGCTTGTTTTCAACTTGGATACAGTAATGAATTAGCTGACGATAACCTTCTAACAAGAAGGATGTCTGCTTTAGCTCAGTTGCCAAAGCGATAACCTTTTGAATGTTTTTAATCCCTTCTTGATACCTCCCTGTTCGGATATCGTAACGGCCTTCAAGGTAAGCAAAACGAATCAATAACTGTTGAAAATCGCGGTTATTATCATAGGTCAGTTCCAAATCCGCAATGCTTTGCCGAATCTTATCAAACTGCCTTTCCATCAAACGATGATTATCACGATCAGATTTTTCCACTAACCCAACACTCTTGGAGTAAATAGGAAACAGTTCATGCTGAAATTGCAGGGTAGCATCAAGGTAATTGAGGTTATATTCTAAAGCCTTAATCACCTGTCGTGATTCTTTATAGTGGTAAGCAATAGCCTCAAGCAAAGTTGGACTTGGAGGTAAAAGAGGTAATAATTCCTCCAATCGTTTGGCAATTTGCCCGTGCAATAAACGCCTCTTCGATAAAGACAGACGGTCATAACAATAGAGTTGAATAATCCGCTGACGAAAAGAAATCAGCACCTCTTCTCCCTTATTCTCTTCCATTAAAATATAATAATGGCATAGACTATCCACCATCTCAATGACTTCCTCAAGCGGCAGCAGCATCAGCTGAGCCAAGGTGTTTAAAGGCACGGCTCCTCGGCAACAAGATAGGTAGTGCAACAGTTCATCATCACGGCTATTGAGATTAGCTAATTTTAGCCCCAATTTAGCCTTAATAGCAGGGGTTAGAGGCACAAACTTTTCTTTTCGCAACAAGGTTTGGGTGTATTCTGATAAGAAAAAAGGGATTCCTTGACTAGCTTGATAGAGGTGATCGATGTCTTGCTCCGTCACACTCTGGCTCTCCAATTGACTGCGAATATAAGCTGAACTTTCTTGTCGGGTGAACGGTTCCAGTCGAATACTTTCTAAGCGTCCCTGACTGATTAAAGCATTTAGACAAGTTCCCAGTTGAGGAGTGGTTCCTAAATGTTTGGTCAAAACAAAAGCTATGGGATAATGGGACAGCTGATTCATGACCCGTTGCAGTAAGGTCAAACTGTCCTCATCCATCCAGTGACAATCTTCAATCAATACTACTAAAGCCTTGATGTCTGCTAGATTTTGTAAAATATCAACTACAAAGGAAACCAACAAACTGGTATGGTCTTTAACAAAAGGATGCGCCACATGCTCTTGAAAAACGGTCGCCGTTGGGAAACATTGCTTGAGCGCTGCTCGCCACGCTTTGGTCGACAACAAGCGATGCTGAATCACCAAGTCCCCTAAGCCATCTAAAATATTACGCCAAGGCAACAAAGAGTCCATAGCCTCTTCTCGAAAACAATTAGCCGTCACAATTTGGTAATCCTGCGTTTGATTAGCCAGCACTTGTCTCGCCAGCGTCCGCTTACCAATCCCAGTATCTCCAACCAAAAGTAAAGCGCCTACTTCTCGATAGGTTAAACAATTAGCAAAATAAGCTTCTAGTTGCTTAATTTCATCAATCCGACCCAAAAAATGATTACTATTACGTAAAAAATGTTTGATTTTACGTTCATTACGATCTTTGGCGACTACTTCCTGATAAATCTGTTGGCTTTGCGGACTAGGTTGAATCCCTAATTCTTTATCCAAAACATTCACTAATTGATAATAGGTCTCGATGACCTTACTAGGACGATTATCTTGCTGATAAAGTCGCATCAAGAGCTGGTAATTTTTCTCTTCAAATTCATCACGTTCAATAAGTTGTTTTAAATGCTCTTCAGTATCTTCAATGGCATCCAGAGATAGCCCCTCTTCGATTTTTTGATAACAAGTTTTAAGGTAGACCTGCTCACACTGCATGCGAATTTTTGAGACCCACAGGTCAAATTCCTCACCGCTTTTAAGGTAAAAACCTTGTAAAAATTCTCCCTGATACAGTGCCAAATGCGCAAGGGGAGCCTCCAAAAAGCGGGCAATATCAGTTTGAATATCAAGAGCTGGATTTAGGCGAAGCATATTACGATTAGGACAGATAATCACATCACTCTGCAAGACCTTATTAGCCTGATAGATGGTGTTGCGCAAGTTCTTCTTGGCAGTCTGCGTGTTTTTGTTTTCCCATAACAAACTGGCAGCCATCTCACGACTCACAGAACCATTAACAGCTAAATAATAAAGGAGTGCATTCACTTTGGCAAAAGCAAAAAATTGTTCTTCGTTATTGAGCAAAATACGTGGAATGCCAAGCAACTGGAAAGTGATAACGTTATTCATGTAAGCGCCTCCAATAATAATACAAGTTCACTATAACTTAATTCTAAGTATTTCGCAAGTTTTCTCCCGTACCCTTTCACAGGTCCATCGTTTTTATAGGGTTTGAACTTGCTTTTAAGCCTTTTTTTTGATAATATAGTAGGGTCGTGTAGACGGCAAATACTCATTCTAGACCAATTGTGGGCTTGTTGCCGCTAGGTTAGCCTGCAAGTCGAAGTTTAGAAGAGGAAAAAACATTTTATAAAGGAGAAACTACTCATGGCAGTAATTTCAATGAAACAACTTCTTGAGGCTGGTGTTCACTTTGGTCACCAAACTCGTCGCTGGAACCCTAAGATGGCTAAATACATCTTCACAGAGCGTAACGGTATCCACGTTATCGACTTGCAACAAACTGTAAAATTAGCTGACCAAGCTTACGAATTCGTTCGTGACGCAGCAGCTAACGACGCTGTTATCTTGTTCGTTGGTACTAAAAAACAAGCTGCTGAAGCAGTTGCTGACGAAGCAACTCGTGCAGGTCAATACTTCATCAACCACCGTTGGTTGGGTGGAACACTTACTAACTGGGGAACAATCCAAAAACGTATCGCTCGTTTGAAAGAAATCAAACGCATGGAAGAAGAAGGAACTTTCGACGTTCTTCCTAAGAAAGAAGTTGCACTTCTTAACAAACAACGCGCTCGTCTTGAAAAATTCTTGGGCGGTATCGAAGATATGCCTCGTATCCCAGACGTAATGTACGTTGTTGACCCACATAAAGAACAAATCGCTGTTAAAGAAGCCAAAAAACTTGGTATCCCAGTTGTAGCTATGGTTGATACAAACGCTGATCCAGATGATATCGATGTTATCATCCCAGCTAACGATGACGCTATCCGCGCCGTTAAATTGATCACTGCTAAATTGGCTGACGCTGTTATCGAAGGCCGTCAAGGTGAAGATGCAGACGTTGCTTTTGAAGCTGACACTCAAGCTGAGTCAATCGAAGAAATCGTTGAAGTTGTAGAAGGCGACAACGCTTAATTAGCACAGAGTTTCTAACTCTCGTGACAAACTTCGTTTGTCTTTAACAATCGAAAACCAAACGGGGCAGAAAGCAAACCGCTCTGTCTCGTTTTTTTAAACGAAAACAAACATAATTTGGAGGATACTACACATGGCAGAAATTACAGCTAAGCTTGTAAAAGAATTACGTGAAAAATCTGGTGCCGGCGTTATGGACGCTAAAAAAGCACTTGTTGAAACAGATGGTGACATGGACAAAGCCGTTGAACTTCTTCGTGAAAAAGGAATGGCTAAAGCAGCTAAAAAAGCTGACCGTGTTGCTGCTGAAGGTTTAACTGGCGTTTACGTTCATGATAACGTTGCTGCTGTTGTTGAAGTTAACGCTGAAACTGACTTCGTTGCTAAAAACGCGCAATTCGTTGAATTGGTAAACGCAACTGCTAAAGTAATCGCAGAAGGCAAACCAGCTAACAACGAAGAAGCTCTTGCACTTGTAATGCCTTCTGGTGAAACACTTGCTGACGCTTACGTTAACGCAACTGCTACTATCGGTGAAAAAATCTCATTCCGTCGTTTTGCTTTGATTGAAAAAACTGACGAGCAACACTTCGGTGCTTACCAACACAACGGTGGCCGTATCGGGGTTATCTCAGTTGTCGAAGGTGGCGATGATGCTCTTGCTAAACAAGTATCAATGCATATCGCTGCAATGAAGCCAACTGTTCTTTCATACACTGAACTTGATGCACAATTCATCAAAGATGAACTTGCTCAATTGAACCACGCTATTGAACTTGACAACGAATCTCGTGCAATGGTTGACAAACCAGCTCTTCCATTCTTGAAATACGGTTCAAAAGCTCAATTATCAGACGATGTGATTACTGCTGCTGAAGCAGACATCAAAGCTGAACTTGCTGCTGAAGGCAAACCAGAAAAAATCTGGGACAAAATCATCCCAGGTAAAATGGACCGCTTCATGCTTGACAACACTAAAGTTGACCAAGCTTACACTCTTCTTGCACAAGTTTACATCATGGACGACAGCAAAACTGTTGAAGCTTACCTTGACTCAGTAAACGCTAAAGCGATTGCTTTTGCACGTTTTGAAGTTGGTGAAGGTATCGAGAAAAAAGCTAACGACTTCGAATCAGAAGTTGCTGCTACAATGGCTGCTGCCCTTAACAACTAATCACTTTTTCTAATAAGTATCAGAAAAAGATAACTTTCCTACCGGAAGGTTATCTTTTTTTACCTCATCTTTTCTAAAACAAGCATCTCACTAAGTAAAAAACTGATCCTGTACTTCACAGAATCAGTCATTTTTCCAATCACAGGTATTTGAAGGTTTATCAACTACCTACTTACCAAATAATCACACGGTCTTTCGGAGCTCTCCACATAGCGTCGCCTTCTTTAATATCAAAGGTCTCATGGAAAGCATCAAAGTTGGTTAAGGTGACATTTGTTCGCAGTTCACCCGGAGCATGAACATCAATGCTAGCTAGCATTTGCATGTATTCCTCACGGGCCTTCATACGCCAAATCGTCGCAAAGTTAATAAAGAAGTCACGCGCTGAGAAGTCCTCTTCCGATTGTGCCGCTTCTAAAGCACAGGCAACTCCACCTAAATCAGCGACGTTTTCTGAAACTGTTAATTTACCGTTGACCTTAGCACCATGTGACTCTAAGCCGTCAAACTGCGCTACAATCTTATCTGTACGCTCTTTAAAGGCAGCATAGTCCTCTTGTGTCCACCAATCATTTAGGCTACCATGTTCATCAAAGGAAGCACCATTGGTGTCAAAGGCATGTGAAATCTCATGGGCAATGACTGCACCAATACCACCATAATTAGCTGAAGAACTCTGATCTAAAGAATAAAACGGTGCCTGTAAAATTGCCGCAGGGAAGACAATCTGATTTTGCTGAGGATCATAATAAGCATTGACCAAGTGAGCTGGCATATGCCATTCACTACGATCAACTGGCTTGTTCCATTTACTCCAAGTGTGAGCAATCGTGATTTTTGCCAAGTTTTGAGCATTTTCAACCAAAGACAAAGTCTCATCTATCACTTTTTTGGCATAGGTTTCTGGTAGTTTTTCTGGATAACCAATATGTGGCGTGATGACATTTAATTTAGTAATGGCTTTTTCACGTGTGGCTGGTGCTAACCAATCAGCCATTTCTAGACGAGACTTATAAACCTCAATCATGCGTGCCACCTTGCTTTCCACATCAGCCTTAGCTTCTGGGGAGAATTTTTGACCAGCATACCACAAGCCAAGCGCTTGGTTAAACGGTCCTTGCGCCAAATAAAAGGCTGCTTTTTGTTTATCCATGGCTTGAGGCGTTCCAGACAAAGCACGCGCATAGGTACCAGACTGTACACGAATCTCATCGGTCAAGTAAGCATTGTAAGCATTCGCCGCATCCACAATCAAATTAGCTTTGAGTAAATCCCAGTTAGCTTCAGAGTAGTAAGTGGCTGCAAATTCTGTCCAAAAACGTTCTTCAGGGACAATAACCTTGTCAGGTACTTGGCCTAAAATCTTTTCAAAAATGCTATCCAAAGGAAGCTCTGGAGCTAGTTTGGTAAAGTCAGCCCAAGTATAAGGATGGTATAATTTGACATATTCAGAGCCTTCCTCACGAGACAAGACATACTTAGCCAATTGCTTATCCAACTCGATCACCTTATCTAAAAGGTCCTTGATTTCTTCTGTTGAAAAACCAAATTGAGGAAGCAATGTTTCCTGAGATTGACGCCAAATGCCACGCAATTCCTCTGCCTTTTCGTTACCTTCTTCATAATAAGTCGTGTCAGGCAACAGAATGCTTGGTGCTTCTGCCCAAAGCACATTCAGCTGAGCATTCATAAAGTCTGGTGCCACACCAAAGGGAAATTCATTAGGCTGACCTGTCAACTCATATTCAGCTATCTTAGCAGCAAATTCCGCAAAAGAGCCCAAAGCCTTGTAGTCTTCAATCATGGGAAGAACAGGCGCCACACCAATCTCATCACGTTTGTCATAATCCGCTACCAAACGGTGAAATTTAACAAAGTTTGCTAAAATTGCATCATCAGGGACATGATCCCCTGCTAACCAAGCATCTGTAGTGTCTAGCATTAATGCCTCAATTTCATCTGCTAAATCTGAAAAACCACCTGTACGAGGTTTGTCGTCTGGGATAACCGCTGTCTCTGCCCACTTCCCATTGACCGCTTGGTAAAAATCATCTTGATAAGTTGTCATTTCTATCTCCTTTTGTCATTTTAGAATCGCAGAGCTGATAGCTCATCGCTCTAACTATAATCTTTTCCATTGTACCAAAATTTAGCTGAAATAACCCACCTTAATTGTTTTTAAATTGAAAAAATAAGAGTTTAAAAATAAATATATGAGAAAACTGCTTTTTTCGTGACAATCACCAAAAGCCTGAGGCCTAACCCCAGGCTTTTAGTTAGTTATCAGCTAAAATAGCAAGTGTCTGATAAGGTTTCAGTACCACTTTTTCGCCAATAGAGACTTTCTCATAGTTACTGATTAAGACCTGTCCATGTTGATAACGTGGAGGTAATTCCAGTTCGACCTCATCAGCATAGAAATGATTGAGAACAAGCAAACACTGGTCACCTAAATGGCGTTCAAAGGCATAGACAGCCTGACTATCTTTAAAAGCAGCCCGATAATCCCCTTCAGCAATAATAGGAAGTTCCTTCCGCAAAGCAATCAAGCGTTGGTAGAAAGGAAAAATACGTCCTTCTTTTTCTGTTTCGACATTGATGTCTCGATAAGATTTGCTAACCTCTAACCAAGGCTTACCAGTCGTAAAGCCAGCATGTTCACTAGCATCCCATTGCATTGGTGTTCTGGCATTGTCCCTTGACTTAGCCTTGATAATGGCAAAGGCTTCTTCTGCACTTTTACCTGAGGCTAATAAGCTTGAGTAAGCATTGAGACTTTCCACATCCACATAATCATCCATACTATCAAAATCTGGATCAAGCATGCCAATCTCCTCACCCATATAAATGTAAGGTGTTCCTCGTGACAAATGGATGGAAGCCGCTAACATCGTTGCCCCTTCGTTTCGGAAATGTGTTACATCAACAAAACGATTCAGGGCACGTGGTTGATCATGGTTATTGTAAAACAAGGCATTCCACCCATTGCCTTGACTCATGCCTTCACCCCAGGCATGGAATAAATCTCGCAGCGCTGCAAAATCAAAAGCCATAATAGTCCATTTCTGACCATTCTCATAATCAACTTTTAGATGGTGGAAATTAAAAGCCATGGACAACTCTTCCCGTTCGGGAGCCGTGTATAAAAGACAGTTGTCAATAGTCGTGGCAGACATTTCTCCTACCGTCATAAACGAATCATCCTGACCAAAACTGGCTTGATTGAGATCATGAAGATAAGTGTGAGTAATAGGACGATCCGTATAAGCTGGCTTACCATCATTGACCGGACAATCCACCAGCTCTTCATCTTTCCCAATCAGGTTAATCACATCAAAACGGAACCCCTTCACTCCTTTATCTCGCCAAAAATTAACCACTTTAGCCAATTCCTCACGAACATGTGGGTTCCGCCAATTCAAGTCAGCCTGTGTCACATCAAACAAGTGTAAGTAGTACTTGCCTGTATCTCCAAAAGGCGCCCAAGCATTCCCACCAAATTTGGAAACCCAATCAGTCGGCTGATCTCTCAAGATAAAGAAATCCTGATAATAAGGGTCTCCTGATAAAGCTTTTTGGAACCACTCGTGGTCTGTGGAACAGTGATTCAAAACCATATCCAACATTAACTCAATCTGATGCTCCTTAGCAGTTTTTACCAAATCTTCAAAATCAGCCATAGTCCCAAAATCAGGGTTGACCGCCGTATAATCTGAAACATCATAGCCATTGTCTCGTTGTGGACTAGGGTAGAAAGGGTTCAACCAAATCATATCTATTCCTAGTTCTTGTAAGTAAGGCAATTTATCAATGATCCCTCGCAAGTCTCCCATACCATTTCCAGTAGTGTCCTTATAGGATTTTGGGTAAATTTGATAGACGACTTTCTTTTTATCAATTGTCATGAGTTTTCCTCCCTAAAGTAGTTTCAGGAACTGATCTCAGTTCCTGAACGTTTTCTCTTAGTAAACCTACTTTTTCACCGCTACTGCTAACTTATCATTAACCTTAATCTGACGCGGTAAGCTACCTTCAACAGTTACCGTAAAGTCATCTTGATTAGTCACTACAAGAGGCGTTTCAGTGGCGTAGCCAGCTTCAGAAATAGCTGCTATGTCAAATTGAATCAATGTTTGTCCAGCCTTAACTTGATCACCTTGCTTCACCAAAGCTTCAAATCCTTGACCATCTAAGTTAACCGTATCCATACCAATATGCATCAATAATTCCAAACCTTCATCCGTCACCAAACCAATAGCGTGTTTGGTTGGGAACAAGACCGATACTTCAGCATCACAAGGCGCTACTAAACCCCCTTCTGTCGGTTGAAGAAGAACACCTTGGCCCATAACTCCCTGTGCAAAGACAGGATCAACAGCTTCAGACAACGCTTTAACTTCACCAGTTAAAGGGCTGGTTAAAGTGATAACTGTTCCTTGCATAGTCTTATGTGGAGCAGTTGCCGCAGGAGCCTCCGAAACGGGTGTCACAGGTAGTTTAGCCTCATCTTCTGTCTTAGTCATGATATGTGATTTACGGAAAAAGAAGGTTAAAAACATCGGTACCACAATGGCTACTGCCATACAGATGAAGAATGGAATCATATACTTCACATTGATAGCCATGAAACCTGGTAAGCCACCAACACCAATAGAATTTGCCTGAACATTAAAGGTTGTTGATAAGAGACCCGCAATACCTGATCCAATCATTCCGGCTACAAAGGGATAAACATATTTAACATTAACCCCAAATAAGGCAGGCTCAGTTACCCCAAGGTAAGCAGAAATTGCTGCAGGAAGCGATATTTCAGCCTCACGTTCTTCATGACGATTCATTAAATAATAAGCAAAAACGGCTGACCCTTGAGCGATATTTGAAAGAGCAATCATTGGCCATAAACCAGTTGTACGAGTTGCAGTATCAGCAATTAATTGGGTGTCAATGGCATTTGTCATGTGATGTAAACCAGTAATAACTAGCGGAGCATACAAGGCACCAAAGATAGCACCGAATAGCCATTTAACAGGACCAGTCAAACCAGCTAACACAACAAAGGAAATCCCTTTACCAATAGTCCAACCGATTGGCCCCAATACCGTATGCGCTAAAATCAAAGCTGGAATCAAAGAAAGGAATGGCACAAAAATCATTGAAACCACTTCTGGAATCCGTTTACGCCAGAAAATTTCAAGATAAGCAAGGGACAGACCAGCTAAAAGGGCTGGAATAACCTGTGCCTGATACCCAATACGATTAATGGTAAAGAAACCAAAATCCCAAACCCAGTTTTTGGCAATCTCAGCAGCAGGCGTTCCTGCCACCGCATAGGCATTCAATAATTGTGGTGATACTAAACAGATACCAAGGACAATCCCTAAAATTTGAGTGGTTCCCATCTTACGCGTCACAGACCAAGTAATCCCAACTGGTAAGAAGTGGAAAATAGCTTCCCCTGGTAACCACAAGAAATGGTTAACCCCTGACCAGAAAGGAGATACCCTCACAATCGTATTCCAAACAGGATCCCCAGCTGCATCAAAAACTAATTTCCCTTTTTCGACCTGCTGCCCAAGAAATTCAAAAGGCACACTCTCCAAAATATTACGGAAACCTAAAATAAGCCCCCCAACAATAATCGCCGGAATAATAGGTGTGAAAATCTCAGCCAACATGGTCATCACCCGTTGTAAGGCATTTTGATTACTTTTAGCTGCTGATTTGGCAGCTTCTTTAGACACCCCTTCAATACCAGAAACAGCTGTAAAGTCATTATAAAAAACTGGAACATCGTTACCAATGATTACCTGAAACTGCCCAGCATTGGTAAATGTCCCTTTAACTACAGAGATTTTTTCAATCTCTTTGACATTTGCCTTATTATTATCATTCAAAACAAAACGCATACGCGTTGCACAGTGTGTGACAGCCTTGATGTTTTCTTTACCGCCAATAGCAGTTAGAAGACTCTTAGCATCCTGTTCAAATTTTCCCATATGACATCCCCTAGTCCTTTGTTCTAGTTGCTTTTAACAAGCAACGTCAAAATGAAATATTCAAATTCTTAGATAGAATCTGATTGACACCTTTATTGTAATCGATTGCAAATTTGTCTGCAAGTTGTCTGTGCCAAAAAAGCCATTATTTTGGTAAAATAAAAGGTGTTGTCTGTAAAAAAATAGACAAGTGGAAAGGTAATTTACCCTATGACAAAGTATGAACGTATTTATAAAGACCTCGAAACAAAAATCAACAAAGACTTTTACAAAGAAGGGGATTTTTTACCTACTGAAATAGAATTGAGTCAACAGTACCAAGCTAGCCGAGATACCGTCCGCAAGGCTCTCTCGCTTCTAACCAAGGCAGGCCTTATCCTCAAAAAACAAGGACGTGGCACCCAAGTGATTAAGCATCATCAGATCATGTTCCCCATCTCAGAACTAACTAGTTATCAGGAACTCGTCTCTTACTCAAATCTAGATTCTAAGACCAACGTCATTGCCATTGATAAACTGATTGTGGATGAGACACTTTCAAAATTGACCGGTTTTCGCAAAAACAGCTTGGTCTGGCGTGTCACGCGCCAACGCGTTGTTGAGGGTGTGGCTTCCGTCTTAGACATTGATTACCTTAGTAAAACTTTGGTGCCAATAATGACAAGGGAAATCGCAGAGCATTCTATTTATCAATATCTGGAAAAGGAACTCCATCTCGCCATTGACTTTGCCCTCAAAGAGGTTACCATTGATCAAATAACCGATCGTGATAAAATTTTACTTGACCTTGGATCAGACCAACATGTTGTTTCCGTCAAATCCAAAGTCTACCTTTCCAATAATAACCAATTCCAATTCACCGAGAGTCGCCATAAACTGGAAAAATTTAAATTTTTAGATTTTGCTCGGCGCAGACCAAAATAAAGATAGAAAAAAGCCTTGCAAAATGCAAGGCTTGCTTTTCTTTTTCTTGACTCTGAGTTTCCCCATCATCAACTGTGTTATTGTAAGTGTGTACTTACTTGACCTGAGCTTCTGTTTTCTCAAACAGACTTGAGACTATATTATCATATTTGAGAAGAGGCGGCAAGCTTTTTCAGGTAAAAAAATAGTTTTTTATCAAATTGTAAAGAATGTGATAATAGATATTTTTCTCATCAAACGAGAACATCGAAGACATAGCTGCTCCTTACACCCTAAAATAGCTACGCTTCCTCAAATAAAGCCACGTGCTTTTCTTGATAGCTTTGTCCCCAATCTGACATCGCTTCAATAACAGGCGATAAACTCAACCCAGTTTCAGTTAAGGAATACTCGACACGAGGTGGCACTTCTGCATACACTTCCCGATGAACCAAGCCGTCTGCTTCCATAGCCCTCAATTGAGCAGTGAGTACCTTTTGGCTAACAGTCCCAATAGAAGCCTTTAATTGCCCAAACCTCAACGTCCCCTTCAACAAATCCCTTAATATTAATAATTTCCATTTATTCCCGATTACCGATAAGGTTGTTTCTACGGGACAAGCTGGTCTTTTTTTCAGCATAGGCAGTAGCTCCTTTTAGTATCTTTTTGTAACTTATCAGTTATTATAAACTATTACGAGAACAGAAACAAGATAGGGCTGATAAATGAGTTACTTTTTAGTGCCTATACCACTTATTTGTGCCTACTTTTCTTTTTGAAACTGATTGGTTATGATAGGTTTAATTAGTTTTTGGAGGTAATAGGATGACATGCCCTTACAACTCAACCATCTCTTTAGGAACGGTTTCTCTAAATGTTACCGATCTAGCAAAGATGACAACCTTTTACACAAGTATTATCGGTTTACAGGTTCTCTCACAAGACACGACGTCTCGTCAATTCACTACAGACGGTAAAACCGTTATCTTAGAGTTACGACAAACACCTTTATCAGGCGAGAAAGCTTATGGCCTTTATCATACAGCCTTTCTAGTTCCTGATCGTCATAGCTTAGGACTTGTTCTCAATCATTTCTTAGACAGAGGTGTCTCTTTAGAAGGCGCAGCAGATCACGGTTATAGCGAAGCTATCTACCTCAGCGATCCTGAGGGTAATGGGATTGAAATCTATCATGACAAACCCGTTGAGCAGTGGGATACCCGTGACAATGGGCAAATTATTGGTGTAACTGAGTCAATGGATGCTCAAAGTATGTTGGATCAACTGACAGATATTCCGGAACACTTTTTACTAGCTACAGGCACACGCATTGGTCATGTCCATCTGAGTGTCAAAAATGCTCTGGCTTCTTCACTTCTCTATCAGAAGGTTTTTGATTTAGGCGATAAAATGACCATTCCCAGCGCTAGCTGGATTGCTTCAGGCAACTATCATCATCACCTTGCCTTCAATCATTGGTCTGGCCCTTATCTCAAAAAACACCAAGAAGGTACTCCAGGTCTAGGCTTCCTAACCATTCACATTGCGACGCCCCTGCTCTTTTCAGCCACTCTGAAAAAAGCCAGATTAAACGACCTAGCTATTTTACAAGAAGACTCTTCTTCTTTCACGACAGAAGACGAGGAAGGTATCCGTGTAAAAGTTATCCTTGGATAAAACTAGTTCTCTTGACAGGAAGCAACTAACTTTACTACAATAACACTATGCTAACCTTTTTAATTCCAACTGCAAAAGAAATGGTGATTCCTAAAGAATCTTATCCACACCTACTGCCTCAGCCAAGCCAGGCCATTTTAAAGGCAATGGCAGCTATGACCATAGAGGACTTGGCCAAAGCCTATCGTATCAAAGAAGAGGCAGCTAAACAAGAGTATCAGCGCTGGCAAAACATAGACTCTCAACAAAGCCTCGCTTACCCTGCCTACCAGCTATTCAACGGTCTAATGTACCGCAACATCAAGCGTGATAACCTTACTGCTAGAGAACAGACTTACCTAAACCAGCAAGTCTATATCACCTCATCCTTTTACGGTATCATTCCTGCTCATCATCCTATCTCAGAGCACCGCCATGATTTTCACACCAGAATAAAGATTGAAGGACAAAGCCTCAAGTCTTACTGGCGTCCTTTCTATAACCAGTTTGCCCAAGAGCATTCACAAGTGATTTCACTGTTATCCAGCGAATTTGACGATGTTTTTTCAAAAAATTGTAAACAATTGTGGATAAGTCCTAAGTTTATGGAAGAGAAAGAGGGGCAACTCAAGACCCATTCGACCATTTCAAAAAAAGCTCGCGGAGCCTTCCTTACAGCTTGTATGGAAAACAACTGCCAAACCATCGATAGCCTGAAAGCCCTTGTCTTTTCTGGTTTTCGTTACTATTCAGAACTATCAACAGACCACGAATTTGTCTATATTAAAAAAGAGGCCTAGCCTCTTTTTTTCTTCTTATTCACAAAATGTCAACTTGTCAACAACCTGTGGATAACTATGAGGATAATGTGGGGAAAACCATCTATAAAAGCTACTTTTTCACTAAATCAAGGCCAAAAGACCTGTTTTCATTCTTTCTTTTCAAAAAGTTAGTGTGGATAAGTCTTTCTATTAAAGTAAATCTTCCCGGCTAACTTGCTCAAAGGATTGCATGCCATCATTTAACTTATCCCAAATAACCACTTTTTTGGCGGCTAAAGACTTTTGAACATCTATAATTCGCTGGTTAGAAGAGCCTCTAAATTGCAACATGAGGTTCTTTTTTGTGATATCAAAACGTCCATCCACCAGAATATCAATCAATGACAGCATTTCTAGTTTATCAGGTGTCTCAAGCATTAATTCTTCCCAAGTATAACCTGTCCAAGACCAAATGTCTTTTTCTGGCAACTCACGCCGAATACGCTGAATCAAAGGAATTAGAAAACCCGTATTCAAGAAAGGCTCCCCCCCTAAAAGTGTTAACCCCTGGACATAGGGCTGAGCTAAATCTGCCATGATTTGTTCTTCTAGCTCTCGGGTATACGGTACTCCAGCTTTAAACGACCAAGTTGCCGCATTGTAGCAACCCTTACAGTGAAAGAGACAACCAGAAACATACAGAGAGTTGCGGACCCCTTCCCCATCAACAAAATTAAACGCCTTGTAATCAATGATTCGCCCTTGACTTAATTCTTCAGCTTTCCATTCGGTAGGTTTGGGATTATTCCAACATTTTTCTTTCATAACCTATCCTTCTTGTCTTTCAATCCAATAGCGTTCTGTTCCCTCACAACTGTCTTCCAAAACCCCACCGTTAGCCATAATAACTGCTCGACTAGCAGTATTGGTCTGATGACATGTTACCAAGATTCTTTTGATATTTTTAGAAATCGCAAAGCTGATAGCTTGTTTAAGCATTTCCTTAGCATAGCCTTTCCCACGTTGACTAGGACGAACAGAATAACCGATATGACCACCTTTTTCAAGTAATCTCTCATTTAATCGTAAGCGAAGATTTAAGAACCCGATAGCCTGACCTCTCTCATCAAATGCGACGTATTGAATAGCAGGCACTCCTTGACTGGCCAAACCCATTTCCTGTCGCAAGGAATCTTCCAACCATGTTTCATAGTTAAAGTTATTGACGTTAAAATGCCATAACCCATCTGTAGCACTTTTCTGCTCTAAAAATTCGTTAATCATTGACAATACAGCATCTTTATCTTTTAAAGTCGGTCGTCTTATTTCCATATCAATTCCTAGTCCTTAGGCAACTCTACCGTTAACTCTCCATAAGAAAGCTGAGAATCAGCAATCTGTTGACAAATCCAATGGCTTAAAAGGCTAGACTCAGGGCTGACAGGATTGACGCCTGTGCTAATAGCTTCTAAAAAGGCATCGATCATTGTTTCAAAACCTCTTTTGTGCAAGGTAGTGTCCCAAGAAGCAAAGCCAAGCACCCTTTTTTCAGTACCTTTATAAATAGATAACTCGTCTAAGTTCTCTAAATGATAAGTTTCTTCAGCCCGTTGAACTTCCATTACCTCACGGCGACTCCCTGATTGTAAATTCATAGAAGCTGTAGTCGTCATGCTTTCGGTCATCAAGGTTACCATAACTTGACTCAGTAAGCCTGCTTCCAGATGATATTGAAAATGCCCTTTTAGTAAGGTCCCTTCTGTCAAGAATAAGGCTGTATCTAAAGGATGGATAAAGAAATCAAAGAGCTTAAAAGTCATATCTCCTGGCCGGTTCAAGTCATTTTTTTCAACAGCCACTTTACGCTTAGTTGACAAACTTGACAATTCCTTGACACGAGGTGTAAAACGCCTGTTAAATCCTGCCATCAGAAAAGTCTGGTTTTCTTTGGCTAAGTCATAGAGGTTCTTTGTCATCAAGTAATTGTCAGCTATAGGTTTATCCATAAAGACTGGGATCCCCTGATTTAAAAATAAACTAGCCAACTCTGCGTGGGCCGATGTGGCCGCATGAATAAAGACACCATCTAAACTTGCCTTTGACAACTCCTTGACATCACTGTAAGGAACAGCCTGGCCAAATAATTGACCGACTTGCTCTCTAACGTCTCTATTTCGAGTGGACAGGTGCCAAGTCACACCACCCAGTTGTCGCATATAAGGTAAATAGGCTTTCTGAGAAATAGCACCTAGTCCCACAACACCAATATTAAGCATAGTTGACCTTCTTTCTTCACCATATTTCTTATTTAGCTTGTTTTTTGGCTTTCTCTAAGAATTGAGCCTTGAGTTCTTGAACTCGGGATTTTTTATCTGCCTTTTTTGTAGAGTGCTTCTCATGGAAACGTTCCACTTGTTGCATTCCTTTATAATCTAATTGATATTTTCCCATTATCTCTTCCTTTCTCTTTCTTCCTCATAAACTGTTTCTCACCTGAACTCTGGACTTATCAATCCTCGTCCAAAGAGCAGGCTCACCAGCACAGCTTATTCAACAATAAAAGATTGCTTGCATGAAGCAACCTTTTAAGCATATCATATTTCTATCAAAAGAGCTCTTACCCAGCTTAAACCTACTACAATCCTGGGTATTTGATGGTTGACCCATTCATGTGCTTCACACGCGCAGAAATTTCCTTATGACGACCATTAACCATTGGACGCGCTTGCGGATTTCCCAAATAGCCACAGGTTCGTTTGACCACGTCAACTGTTTTAGGATCATTATTGCCGCAGTTTGGACAAGTAAACCCACGTTCTGTTGGTGTAAAATCACCTTCGAATTGGCACTTGTAACATTTATCAATAGGTGTGTTAGTCCCCAAATAGCCCACACGATCATAAGCATAATCCCATACCGCTTCCAAGGCCTTTGGATTTTGTTGTAAAACAGGGTACTCACAGTAATGAATGAAACCACCTGAAGCGCCTGCTTCTGGGTAAGCTTTCTCAAAGTCAAGCTTTTCAAAAGGTGTAGGATTCTTACGCACGTCGTAGTGGAATGAATTGGTGTAATACTCTTTGTCTGTAATATCTGTTACAAGTCCAAATTTTTCAGTATCCAGACGGCAGAAACGATCTGTCAAACTTTCGGATGGTGTTGAATAAACCGAAAAATGATAGCCGTATTCATCTGACCACTCTTCACAAGCCTGTTTCATAGCTTTCACAATAGACAAGGTAAAGTCCTTAGCTTCTGAATTGCCTTCCCACTCGCCACCATAGAAAACAGAGGCAACTTCATACAAACCAATATAACCGAGCGAAACAGTCGCACGACGGTTTTTAAAGAGGTCATCTACATTCCCTGTCTTCTCTAACCGTTTCCCAAAAGCACCATACTGATAAAGAATAGGAGCGTTGGCTGGTGTTGCTTCTTTAACACGTTCCACACGATAGACTAAAGCGTCTTTACTAATGTGCATTCTCTCATTAAAAAGCTCCCAGAACTTGTCCATATCCCCATTTGATTCCATAGCAATACGTGGTAAATTAAGGGTTACGACCCCAAGATTCATACGACCAGAAGTCACATCTTGGCCATGCTCATCCTTCCAACCTTGGAGAAAAGAACGGCACCCCATTGGTGACTTAAAAGATCCCGTCAAATCAATGATTTTATCGTAGGATAACATATCTGGATACATCCGCTTAGTGGCACATTCCAAGGCTAAGGTTTTAATATCATAGTTTGGTGAGTCAGGCTCTAAATTCAAGCCACGTTTCACGGTAAAAATTAATTTGGGGAAGATGGCTGTGCGATGCTCACTCCCAAGGCCATTAATGCGAATGGTCAAAATAGCTTTCTGAATTTCACGTTCAAACCATGATTTTCCTAGACCAAATCCTAATGATGTAAAAGGGGTCTGGCCGTTAGAAGTAAAGAGCGTATTAATCTCATACTCCAAGGACTGCATGGCATCGTAAATATCTTTTTGCGTCTTCTCGAAGGCATAATTTTCACGTTTATCTTCGATAACCCATTTTTCTGCATCTGCTAAATGTTTTTTGAAATTAAGCACCGCATATGGCGCTAAAAACTCATCAATTCGGTCTGCCGTACAGCCACCATACTGGCTAGATGCTACATTAGCGATAATCTGTGAGATTTGAGCTGTCGCTGTCTGAATGGATTTGGGACTTTCAACCTCAGCATTCCCGATTTTAAAACCATTGGCTAACATGCCCTTAAAGTCGATCAAACAACAGTTTGTCATTGGAGTGTAAGGACTATAATCCAAGTCATGGTAGTGAATATCACCTTTTTGATGGGCATTTGCAACATGAGGAGGCAACATTTTTAACCCGATGGATTTACCAACAATTCCAGCAGTCAAATCCCGCTGCGTATTAAAGACATCACTGTCTTTATTAGCGTTTTCGTTAACCACCGTTTGGTCTTTATTGATTAGTTTATCAATCGAAAAATTAATATCCGTTGCTTGAGAACGCGCAAAATCACGCTGTGTCCGGTAATTAATATACTCCTTGGCAATGGCATACTCATTAGCAGCTAGGAGTTCATGCTCTACAATATTTTGAATTTCATAAATCTTAATATTGGTCGGAAAGCGCTCATTGATTTCAGCAATGACCCGTTCAGAGATAGCTTCCAACTTAGCTTCAATAAGTGGTGACATTCGAGTGACCTTCATACTAGCCTTTAGTAAGGCGCTATATATTTTAGTCGCATCAAAATTAACAAGGCGGCCATCTCGTTTAATCACTTTAATCTCAGGTTGGATAAGAACCTTATCTTCTTCTAGTGTTATCATGTCGAATCTCCTTATGGATTATTATATCATGACAAACAAAAAAATCAATATATTGTGTCAAGATTTTTGCTTAAACACAAGATATTGATTTTGATCTTATTTTTTACGATAGAGGGTAAAGCCTTTCACATCAATCTTTTGATCGACCTTATAATTAGAAGATAACATGTTACGAATGATTGTTGGCAATTTCATTTTTTGATTAACCACAATATAAACTGCTTCATTTTCCAGCAATTCATCTTCTAGAATTTTTTGATGACTGACCTTCTTCGCGTTGACGTTTGGTGAACTAAATTGTGACACTGATTTAGCCTTGCTCTCTAGATAGATTTTAGAGGTATCATCCCAGACATAGATAGGTTGATGACCATCTAATTGTTGTTGCAAGTAGCTAGCGATATAAGACCGTTCCTGGTTAGTAGCCATACTAGTAATGGTATGGTAAGAAGGATAAGCTATCGCCGCTAGCAGCAACACAAATGGCAAATAGAAGTGTTTCTTGAGGTATAGTGAAAGAACACGTCCCACCCCAGTTCTACTACCACGACGTCGACGATGACTACGTTGCCCCAAATCTAACTCATATCGTTGCCCAATTGGTATAGCTGTTAGTATCAAACCAAATGGTAAAACTGCTAAAAGATGGTAAGGCTGGTAATCCTGAGACAAGGCTGCCACAATAAGATTTCCCAAAATAACGAAAGTAAATAGCCATTTAATCACCACATCCGAAGATGTTTTAAGTTGTTTGATAAAACTAAAGACGCCAGTTAATAACCCTAGCCCTAGAGCAAGAAGAATCTGAATACCTACACCAAGTGGGAGAGAGAGATCGCCTACTCTAAAAAAAGTAAATTGATAAGCCACAGCTTGAGCTAAGTAGGGGTTTAATATTTGCAAGTTCAAAATAAAATAACCTGCCGTGTAAAAAACCAAAATCATTCCCCAAATAGAAGCTAATAATTGGTAAAATCCTCTTGCAAGATGTTTTTGATGGATATTGTAAACAAGCACTGTGACACAAGCGAGAATCCAAAAAATTAATGTTCTAGGTTCAATTAGCATGGAAAGAGCTCCCATAAACCCAAACAGAATAAAGGCCTCATCCTTTATCAAGTCCGCAAAGTACTTGGTTAAAAACCAGGCAGAAACCAAAACAAATGGCATCGCTAACTGAATAGGGTAGAGTCCCCCAAAGCCAAGACCTAACGATAAGACGTAATAACCGATTGAAAAAGCCAAGGCAACCTTTTGAAAACTGGTAAAATAATTAATAAGCTTATAAAGGTAGAGTCCCGACAAATAGAAACAAAAAGCCTGAACAAAAAACAACCAAAGGGTTGTCCCTAGATAATAGCTGAGCGCAATGACTACAAAGTATAACAAACCACCAGTTGTAAAGACGTCACTATATGGGATTTGCCCTTTTGTCAACATCATCCCAATGTATAAATTTTGAGACTGAAGACTGTTAGCAGCATCAGTGAAAAACGGAACTGCAATTGTCAATGCACTAATGATAAGACTAAAAAATAGCAAATAAGATTTATGAAGCGTTGGAACCTTAGTCTCATATTTTGTTGTATGAACAGTTGGACCATCATTGGCCAATTGTATCGTTTCTTTTCGGATTAATTCGTCGTTTAACTGAGTCACTGTTTTTCTCCTTGAACTGTCATATTCTCCAACGGCTAACTAGAAGTCTATCCATTTCTCTCACTATTCTTCATCATCGTTAAAAAATATCATAAAACAAGTATAACAGAATCTCTTATTTAGTCAATTTCTGACAAAGCGTGACATAGTGCTGTAACTCTCTAAACCTGTGTAATGATTTGTCTTGATAAGCTTTCAAAAACGCAGCATCTTTCTGGTTAAGTTTCTTACCCATGCTCACCTCCTCATCTACCTATTCGAAAAACAGCAAAAAAAATAGCCCTATGGCTACTTTTTCGTTATTGTTTAATAAGTTTTAGTCTTCATCTAAAAAACTATTGAACACTTCTTCGATCATGTCCCATTCAGCATCTGAATCTTCAGGAATTGGTTGTAAATCACCTTCTGTACCATCTTCATTTTCAGTAAATGAGTAGGCTTGAATTTCAACTTCACCAGATTCATCTTCTTCAGAACCAGCTGGCACCAAAAGAACATAGTTTTTACCAAATTCTTCGCGGCCATCAATGGTTAACAAAATTTCAAATAACGTTTCATTCCCTTGTTCATCCACAAGTGTGATGACTTCGTGCTCGTGATCATGTTCATGATTATGTGCCATTTTTATCTCCTTAATAATTGCGATCTAAATAATTTTGTAGAATTAGCTGAGCTGCTAATTTATCAATAACTTTCTTACGTTTTCCACGGCTAACATCAGCCTGTTCAATCAGCATACGTTCAGCTTCAACAGTTGTCAATCGCTCATCTTGATAATGAACGGGAAGGCTAAAGAGACTTTCTATCTTTTCTCCGTAAGCTTTACTGGCCTCCACACGTGGGCCGCTAGTGTTGTTCATATTTTTTGGCAAACCCACAACAAATTGATCAACTTGGTATTGCTTGACAAGCTCACCTAGACGTTCAAAGCCAAATTCTTCTTTTTCTTCATCAATCTTGATAATTTCAAGGCCTTGAGCCGTAAAACCAAGAGGGTCACTAATGGCTACACCAACAGTCTTAGAGCCAACATCGAGTCCCATTATTCTCATTTAACGTCAATCCCATTTCCTTGCAAATAATAGCGGACAAGCTCTTCTACAATCTCATCACGCTCATATTTACGAATTTGATTTCGAGCATCATTGTAACGAGGAACATAAGCTGGGTCCCCACTTAAGACATAACCTACAATTTGATTAATTGGATTATAGCCTTTTTCATCCAGTGAATGATAGACGGCAGTCAATGTTTCACTAATTTCCTTTTTGTCGCCATCATCCAATTTAAAGCGGACGGTTTCATCTGTAAATCCCATACTTACACCTTCTTTCTAAAATTAAGTGCTATGCTTTATTATAGCTCATTTTTTAATAATAAACAAGAATTTCAAGTCAAGAAGGTACGAAAAAAAGCTCCAGAAGAGCTTTTAAAGTGCTGCACGTAAACGTGCTTCAGTATTTTCAATATTACGGATAGAGCGTGGGAGAAAAGCACGAATATCATCTTCCTTATAACCCACTTGAAGGCGTTTGTCATCAATTAGAATCGGACTTTTAAGAATACGAGGGTTATCCTGAATCAAATCAATCACTTCACTAACACTTAGCTCTTCAATATCACAATTAAGTGCCTTAGCATATCGATTCTTAGATGAAACGATACTTTCCACACCATTCTCAGTTTTTGATAAGATGGCTAAAATTTCTTCTTTTGTTAGTGGTTCTTTTCCTAAATTCTGTTCTTTATAAGGGAGCTTGTGGGCATTTAACCAAGTTTTTGCCTTTTTACAGCTCGTACAACTTGAAATCGTATAAATTTTAATCATGTTGTTAACTCACTTTCTATTTCGTGATAACCATATTGTAGCACAGTTTTTAGTTCATCAATATAGGTCTTCGGACCTATTTTTTTAATTTTAAAGATACCTAATTTGTAAAATTAAGCTAGACAGAAAAAAGCCATCTATGTTAGGCTCAGATAAACACCACATTTGTCTGAAAGGAACTAACATAAATGACCTATACCCATCTTACCACAAATGAACTTGTTATGATAGAGGCTTATTACAAAGAAGGAATAACTGTTAGCAATATTTGTCAATCCCTCAAAAGATCAAGACAAACAATTTATAAGGTCATTGCTTATCTCAAGGCTGGTCACACTGCCTATGATTACT